>NZ_CALAYQ010000078.1:0-31353 GCF_937894855.1 uncultured Zoogloea sp. | reverse complement strand
CGAGGCCGACGATCAGTTCCTTGTATTCTTTGCTCATCACTTCCCTTTTTTGCTGTCTTGCTTGCCCGTCGGCTCGGCGGAGGCGATCGGCCGGAGGGCAAAACCACTGGGGTAGCGGAGATCCACCACCGCAACATTCATGTTCAGTCGGCTCTTGGCCTGGGGGTAATAACCCACGAAGCGCGCCAGACGTTCGTCGATGGGCGCCTTGGCCTGGTCGTGACCGAGTTCGATAGTGAGGCCGTCTTCCATCTTCAGCTGCCAGGCCTCGCGGGCGGATAGCGAGACGCCCACCAGCTGCTTGCCGATGGGGCCGAGCTTGGTCGAGAACTCGTCGAACTTGGCGAGGAGCACGCCCGACGAACCTTCCGGCCCGCTGAAGACCGGCATCCTGGCGTTGCTGGCGGCGGTGAAGACCTCGCCGTAGCGATTGACGAGGCGCATGTCGCCGGTCTCGCCGACACGCCAGTAGGCCGAGGCCACGTGTTCTTCCAGGCGCACCTCGATGCCGCCGGGCCACTTGCGGCGCACGTCGGCGCGACGCACCCACGGCAGCTTCTCGAAGGCGCCACGCACGTCGTCCAGATCGACGGTGAAGAAGTTGCCGCGCAGGGACGACCGGGCTGCGTATTCGAGCTGGGCGGTGGTCACCTGGGCCAGCGGCGTGGTGACGACGACTTCCTTCAGCGGGTAGATCGGCAGGCGCGACACCGACGCCACGGCGGCGTAGCCGAGCCCGGCCGCGCCCACCACCAGCAGGACGTCCGAAATCAGGTTGAGGAGCTGGGGACGATCCCACAGCCCGTTGCCACCGCCTTCCCGCTGCGGGCGCGCAGCCGCGCGCGCACGCTTGCCGGCCGTCGGCTTGGCGCCGGGCTCGGGCGGGACGTTGGAGGTGGTGCGCTCGTCAGCCAAGGCGGGCTCCGGAAAGGATCTCGAGGCACAGGGCCTCGAACGACAAGCCAGCCACCCGTGCCGACATGGGCACCAGCGAGTGGTTGGTCATGCCCGGCGCGGTGTTGATCTCGAGCAAAGTGAAGCTGCCGTCGTCCCGCAGGATCAGATCCGCGCGGCCCCAGCCGCGGCAGCCCAGCACCTTGGCGCAGCGCACGATGGCCGCCTGGATCTCTTTTTCCTGGGCTTCCGGCAGGCCGCTCGGGCAGAAATACTGGGTGTCGTCGGTGAAGTACTTGTTCTGGTAATCGTAGTTGCCACCCGGCGCGACGATGCGCACCAGCGGCAGCGCCCGGTCGCCCAGGAAGGGCGCGGTGAGCTCCTGGCCGGTGACGAACTCTTCAGCCAGCACCAGCGAATCGAACTTGGCGGCCAGCTCCCAGGCGGCCTTCAGCTGGCCGGCCTCTGTGACCTTGGTGGCGCCCATGCTGGAGCCTTCATGCACGGGCTTGACGAAAATCGGCAGGCCCAGATCGGCGACGACGGCGTCCCAATCGGTGTTGGCGTCGAGGATCGCGAAGCGCGGCGTGGGCAGGCCGGACGACAGCCACACCAGCTTGGTGCGCCACTTGTCCATGCCGATGGCCGAGGCCATCACGCCGCTGCCGGTGTAGGGAATGCCCATCAGCTCGAGGGCGCCCTGGACGGTGCCGTCCTCACCACCGCGGCCATGCAGCGCGATGAAGGCGCGGTCATAGCCTTGTTCCTTGAGGATGTGCAGATCGGTCTCGGCCGGATCGAAGGCGTGGGCATCGACGCCCGCCGCCTGCAGCGCGGCCAGCACGGCGCCGCCCGACATCAGGGAAATCTCCCGCTCGGCGGACGTCCCGCCCAGCAACACCGCGACCTTGCCAAATCGATTCTTCACATCCGTCACCACATCCGCATTCATTGATTCAAATCTCGCCACTGACCAGCTTGCCCGGCACCGCACCGATGCTGCCGGCTCCCATCGTGATCACCACGTCGCCATCCTTTGCCGCGGCCAGGATCGCCGCCGGCATCTCCTCGATGTGCTCGACGAAGACCGGCTCGATCTTGCCTGCCACACGCAGCGCCCGGGCCAGCGAACGGCCGTCGGCGGCCACGATCGGCGCTTCGCCGGCGGCATAGACCTCGCCCAGCAGCAGCGCATCGACGGTGGACAGCACCTTCACAAAGTCCTCGAAGCAATCCCGCGTGCGGGTGAAGCGGTGCGGCTGGAAGGCCAGCACCAGACGCTTGTCGGGGAAGGCGCCACGGGCGGCGGCGATCGTCGCCGCCATCTCGACCGGGTGATGACCGTAGTCGTCGATGATGGTGGCGGTGCCGCCAGCGGGCAGCGCCACCTCGCCGTAGCGCTGGAAGCGGCGCCCGACGCCCTTGAATTCGGCCAGCGCCTTGACGATGGCTTCGTCGGAGACGCCCACCTCGGTGGCCACGGCGATCGCTGCGAGGGCGTTCAGCACGTTGTGGCGGCCGGGCAGGTTGAGCACGACGGACAGGCGGCTGGTGGTGCCATTGACGCGCACCACGTCGAAGACCATCCGGCCTTCTTCGGCGTGGATGTTCTCGGCGCGCACGTTGGCGGATTCGGAGAAGCCGTAGCGGACGATCTGCTTGGACACCAGCGGCATGATCGAGCGCACGTGCTTGTCGTCGTCGCACAGCACGGCCACGCCGTAGAAAGGCAGGTGCTGCAGGAAATCGACGAAGGACTGCTTGAGCCGGGCGAAATCGTGCCCGTAGGTTTCCATGTGGTCGGCGTCGATGTTGGTGACGACCGAAATCACCGGCGTGAGGAGCAGGAAGGAGGCGTCGGATTCGTCCGCCTCGGCCACCAGGAAATCACCCTTGCCCAGGCGCGCGTTGGCACCGGCGGCGTTGAGCTTGCCACCGATCACGAAGGTGGGGTCGAGCCCGCCTTCGGCCAGGATGCTGGCGACCAGCGAGGTGGTGGTGGTCTTGCCGTGGGTGCCGGCGATGGCGATGCCCTGCTTGAGGCGCATCAGCTCGGCCAGCATCTGGGCGCGGGGCACGACCGGGATCTGGCGCGCGCGGGCGGCGATCACCTCCGGGTTGTCGCCCTTGACGGCGGTGGAGGTCACGACCGCATCGGCGTCGTCCACGTTTTCGGCAGCGTGGCCCTGGATCACCCGGGCGCCGAGCGCCTTCAGGCGACGGGTGGCGGCGTTGTCGCCCAGATCCGACCCGCTGACCTTGTAGCCCAGGTTGACCAGCACTTCGGCGATCCCGCTCATGCCGGCACCGCCGATGCCGACAAAGTGGATGCTCTTGACTTTGTGTTTCACGTCGATTCCTTTAAGCAGCGAGCCCGGCGCAGACATCCGCGACGCGCGCCGTGGCATCCGGCTTGGCGCATTCACGGGCCTTGACCGCCATGGCCAGCAGGCGCTCGCGATTCATTTTCTGCAGCAGCGCGGCGAGGCGCTGCGGCGTGAGTTCGGTTTGCGGCATCAGCACCGCCGCACCGGCTTCGGCGAGGAAACGGGCGTTGCCGGTCTGGTGGTCGTCCACCGCGTGGGGATAGGGCACCAGCACGCTGGCCACACCGGCGGCGGCGAGTTCGGCCACCGTGAGCGCGCCGGCCCGGCAGATCACCAGATCGGCGTCGGCATAGCGGTCGGCCATGTCGTCGATGAAGGGCAGCAGTTCGCCGTCCACATGGGCGGCCTGATAGCCCGCGCGCAGGGCGTCGATCTGCTTGGTGCCAGCCTGGTGGGTAACCTGCGGCCGCTCGGCCGGGTCGAGCAGCGCCAGCGCCTGGGGAACGGTTTCGTTGAGGGCCGTGGCGCCGAGGCTGCCGCCCACCACCAGCACCCGCAGCGGGCCGCTGCGGCCGGCGAAGCGCTCGGCCGGCGGCGCCACCGCGGTGATGTCGGCGCGCACCGGGTTGCCCAGCCACTCGCCTTTTTTGAGCACATCGGGGAAGCCGGTGACAACCCGGTCGGCGACGCCCGCCAGCACCTTGTTGGCAAGGCCGGCGACGGAATTCTGTTCATGCACGACAACCGGGCGACCCAGCAGGGAAGCCATCATCCCGCCCGGAAAGGTGACGTAGCCGCCCATCCCGAGCACAACATCGGGCTTCACGCGGCGGATCTGGCCGAAGGCCTGGGCGAAGCCCCGCAACAGGTTGAGCGGCAGCAGCAGCTTGCGCAGCAGGCCCTTGCCGCGCAGGGCGGCAAAGCGCACCCAGGCGACTTCATAGCCGCTGGCCGGCACGATGCGGGCTTCCATCCCTTCCGGGTTGCCCATCCACACCACCTTCCAGCCGCGATCGCGCAGGGCGTCCGCTACTGCCAGACCAGGGTAGATGTGGCCGCCAGTGCCGCCGGCCATGACCATCAGCGTGGGCATCAGGCGCTGCCTCCGCATTTCACGAGATTTTGACTCCGCGTCGCCGCAAGCGAGCTTGCGACGCTCCGTCGAAACAGACAAATCATGCGCTGCCTCCACGCATGATCTGTCTGTTTTCCCAATCGATCCGCAGCAGGATGGCCAGCGCGACGCAGTTGGCCAGGATGCCGGAACCGCCAAAGCTCATCAGCGGCAGGGTCAGGCCCTTGGTGGGCAGCAGGCCCATGTTCACGCCCATGTTGATGAAGGACTGCACGCCCAGCCAGATGCCGATGCCCTGGGCGACCAGCGCGGCGTAGGTGCGCTCCAGCGTGACGGCCTGCTTGCCGATGGCGAAGGCGCGCTGGATCAGGATGGCGAACATCACCACCACCGCCACGACGCCGGCAAAACCCAGCTCCTCGGCGATCACTGCCAGCAGGAAGTCGGTATGGGCTTCGGGCAGGTAGAACAGCTTTTCGATGCTGCCGCCAAGGCCCACCCCGAACCACTCGCCCCGCCCGAAGGCGATGAGCGCGTGGGACAGCTGGTAGCCCTTGCCGTAGGCGTCCTGCCACGGGTCCATGAAGCCCAGGATGCGTTGGCGACGGTATTCGGAGAAGGTGATCAGGAGCACGAAGCCGATCGCCGCGACGATCGCCAGCAGCACGAACAGGCGCACGTTGATGCCGCCCAGGAACAGCACGCCGAAAGCGATGGCGGTGATCACCACGAAGGCGCCGAAGTCGGGCTCCTTGAGGAGCAGGAAGCCGACGAACAGGATCACCCCGGCCATCGGCATGAAGCCCTGCTTGAAGCTGCCCATCAGCGGCAGCTTGCGGGTGGTGTAGTCGGCGGCGTATAGGGCGGCGAACAGCTTCATCAGCTCGGACGGCTGGAGATTCACCACCCCCAGCGGCAGCCAGCGGCGGGCGCCGTTCACGTCACGGCCCACGTGGGGAATCAGCACGATGAGCAGCAGCACCACGCCGGCGATGAACAGCCAGGGCGCCATCTCCTGCCACGCACGCATGGGAATCTGGAAGGCCACCACCCCGGCGATCACGCCGATGGCGAGGAAGACCGCGTGCCGCACCAGAAAGTAGGCCGGCTGGTGGCCGAACATGCGACTGCCTTCGGCGGTGGCGATCGATGCGGAGAAGACCATCACCAGCCCCAGCAGGAGCAGCGCGGCGGCCGACCAGATCAGCCACGGGTCGAGCTCACGAGGCTGGCCGAGGGGCTGCATCAGACGACCGACGGCACGGCTCGTCACCGGCGCGGCGCTGTCTTCCGCGTGGCGGGCGAGAAAACCGGAGATGGCGGCGGCGAGCTTCATACGGGGCGGACGTCAGGCAGGCGCTTGACCGCGTCGATGAAGACCTGGGCGCGGTGGGCGTAGTTGCGGAACATGTCGAGGCTGGCGCAGGCCGGAGAGAGCAGCACAACGTCGCCAACCTGGGCGCGGGCATTGGCTTCGAGCACGGCGGCGTCCATGTCGGCGGCCTGGATGAGGGCCACGCCACAGCCATCCACCGCGGCCTGGATGGCGGCGGCGTCGCGGCCGATCAGCACCACGGCGCGGGCGTAGCGGGCGAAGGCGTCCTTCAGGGGCGAGAAATCCTGGCCCTTGCCGTCACCGCCGGCGATCAGCACCACCTTGCGGCGCAGGCCTTCGAGGGCCGCCACGGTGGCGCCCACGTTGGTGCCCTTGGAGTCGTCGTAGTAGATGACGCCGTCGGCCCGCTCGGCCACAGGTTCGACCCGGTGCGGCAGGCCGCGGAAGGCCTTGAGGGCGGCGATCAGCGGTGCGCGGGGCAGGCCGGCGGCTTCGCACAGGGCCAGCGCGGCCAGCGCGTTGGCAACGTTGTGGCTGCCGGCGAGTTGCATGTCGGCGCGGCGCAGGAGCTTTTCAGCGCCCCGGGCCAGCCATTCGCCATCGTCGGCATGAAGGGTACCGAAATCGTCGGCACCGGCCGGCGCGTCGATGCCGAAAGTGAACACCCGGCGGCCCGGCAGCGCCATGGCCTTGACCCGGGTGTCCTCGCGGTTGAGCACCTGCACGCCCGCGCCGTGAAAAACGGCGGCCTTGGCGGCGGCGTATTCATCGAGCCCGGCGTAGCGGTCGAGGTGGTCGTCGGTGACATTGAGCACCGTGGCCGACGCGGCAGCCAGCGGCGGCAGGGTTTCGAGCTGGAAGCTGGAGAGTTCGAGCACCCACATCTGCGGCAGCGCCTGGCCGGCGTCGAGCCGGGCGAGCAGCACGTCCAGCGCAGCCGGGCTGATGTTGCCGGCGACCACGCCATCGACACCCGCCGCCTTGACCATCTCGCCGGCCAGGGTGGTGGTGGTGGTCTTGCCGTTGGTGCCGGTGATCGCGATGACGCGGGTCTGATCCCACGCGCCAAGGCTCTGCAGGGCTTCGACGAACAGGGTCATCTCGCCGATGACCGGAATGCCGCGCTTGCGGGCGGCATCGATGAGCGGCTGACGCGGATCGAGCCCCGGGCTGATGGCCACGCGGCTCACCCCATCCAGCAACGCCTCTGAGAAGGCGCCGGTGACGATCTCGGCCGCCGGCGCATCGGCGCGCAGGCGATCCACGCCCGGCGGCGTCTCGCGGGAATCAGCTACACGCAGCGCCACGCCCTGACGGGCCAGCCAGCGGGCCATGGCCAGGCCGGATTCGCCGAGGCCGAGGACGAGGGTGAGATCAGCGTTTGCCATCGTCGCTCACCGCAGCTTGAGGGTGGACAGGCCGAACAGCACGAGCATGATCGTGATGATCCAGAAGCGGACCACGACCTGCGTTTCCTTCCAGCCGCCGAGCTCGTAGTGGTGGTGCAGCGGCGCCATCCGGAAGATGCGCTTGCCCCCGGTGTATTTGAAGTACAGCACCTGGACCATCACCGACATGGCCTCGGCCACGAACAGGCCGCCCATGATGAAGAGCACGATCTCCTGACGCACGACCACCGCGATGGTGCCCATTGCCGCACCCAGCGCCAGCGCACCCACGTCGCCCATGAAAACTTCTGCCGGGTAGGCGTTGAACCACAGGAAGCCCAGACCCGCGCCCGCGATCGCGCCGCAGATCACCGCCAGCTCGCCGGCGCCCGGGATGTAGGGAACGCCGAGGTACTTCGAGAAACCCATGTGACCAGCCACGTAGGCGAAGATCGCCAGCGCGGCGCTGACCATCACCGTCGGCATGATCGCCAGGCCGTCGAGGCCGTCGGTGAGGTTAACCGAGTGGCTGGTGCCGTTGATGACGAAGTAGGTCAGCACGATGAAGCCGAACACGCCCAGCGGGTAGGACACCGCCTTGAAGAAGGGCACGATCAGTTCGAGCTGGGCCGGCAGCGTGGCGGTCAGACCAAGAAAGCTGGCGGCGGCCAGGGCGATGGCGGAAGTCCAGAAGTACTTCCAGCGGCTCGCCAAGCCCTTCGGATCGCGATAGACCACCTTGCGCCAGTCATCCACCCAGCCCACAGCACCGAAGCCGAGGGTGACGAACAGCACGACCCACACGTATTTATTGCGCAGATCGCCCCACAGCAGGGTGGTGAGGACGATGCAGATCAGGATCAGCGCGCCGCCCATGGTCGGCGTACCGGCCTTGGTGAGGTGGGACTTGGGGCCGTCGTCGCGCACCGCCTGGCCGATCTTCTTGGCGGCCAGCCAGCGGATCACCGGCGGGCCGAAGACGAGGGACAGCACCAGCGCGGTGCCGGCAGCCAGCACCGTGCGCAGCGTGATGTAGCCGAACACATTGAAAAAACGCGCATCCTTGCCGAGCCACAGGGCCAGTTCAAGCAGCATGGTGTTCCCCCGAGTTCATTGCGGAAGAAACTGCAGCCAAGCCGGTACAACACGAACTCATTTCAAGCCTTCTCCGCAATGGCGTCTACGACCCGTTCCATCTTCATGAAACGCGAGCCCTTGACGAGCACCACGGTGTCTTCGTTCAGTTCCGCCTTCACCGCTGCGACGAGATCATCGAGCTTGTTGAAGTGGCGGCCACCTTCTCCGAAGTTGCGCGCCGCAACCTCGCTCATCTCACCCAGCCCGAACAGGAAATCGACGCCCTCGCTCTTGGCGTAGCCGCCGATCTCGTCGTGGTACTGGAAACTCTGTTCGCCAATCTCGCCCATGTCGCCGATCACCAGGATCTTGCGGCCGGGGGTGGCTGCCAGCACCGCGATGCCAGCGCGCATCGAATCGGGGTTGGCGTTGTAGCTGTCGTCGATCACCACCGCGCCGCCGAGGCCCTTGCGCAGATGCAGGCGGCCCGGGGTGCCGGTATAGCCGCCCAGGCCTTCGGCCACCGCGGCCAGCGAGACACCCGCAGCCAGACAGGCCGCTGCAGCCGCCAGGGCGTTGCGGACGTTGTGCTTGCCGGGCACGTTGAGGCGGAACTTCGCTTCGCCCTGGGGCGAGGCCAGCACGATGTCGCTGGCAAAGCCGTGACCGGTGCAGCGGGCCGTCACGTCAGCATCGGCAGACAGGCCGAAGGTGAGCGTGCGGCGCCCGGCGTTGAGGGCCTTCCAGTAGCCGGCGAAGGCGTCGTCGGCATTGACCACCGCCACACCGTCGGACGACAGACCTTCGTAGATCGCGCCCTTCTCGCGGGCGACTTCGTTCACGCTGCCCATGCCCTGCAGGTGGGCGCGCTGGGCGTTGTTCACCAGCGCCACGGTGGGCCGGGCCAGATGCGTGAGATAGCCGATCTCGCCGGGGTGGTTCATGCCCATCTCGATCACCGCCGCGCGGTGGTTGCCGGACAGACGCAGCAGCATCAGCGGCAGGCCGATGTCGTTGTTCAGGTTGCCCTTGGTGGCGAGGACTGCGAGCTCCGGATCGAAGCCGTCGATGCGGGCCTGGGCGCGCAGGATGGCGGCGCACATTTCCTTCACCGAGGTCTTGCCATTGCTGCCTGTCACGCCGATCAGCGGCAGGCTGAAGCCGGCACGCCAGCTGGCGGCCAGACGGCCGAGGCCGAGGCGGGTGTCGTCCACCACCAGCAGCGGCAGCGGGACCGGATTGGCCGCCGCCCACGCCCGGTCGACCATCGCCGCCACGGCGCCCTGGGCGGCCACGGCGGAGAGGAATTCGTGGCCATCGAACCGGTCGCCGCGCAGGGCGATGAACAGCTGGCCGGGCTGGATGGCCCGCGAATCGGTGCTGACCGACATGAACGCAACGTTGCCGCCGACGGCGGTGCCGTCCGTGGCCAGCGCGGCTTCCTGGAGATCCATCATGAGAGTTCTCCCTGGGCGTCGTTCCAGGCTTCGAGGGCGTCGCGGGTCTGATCCACGTCCGAAAACGGGTGACGCACGCCGTTGATCTCCTGATAGGGTTCGTGGCCCTTGCCGGCGATGACGATCACGTCGTCGGGCGCGGCGGCGAGGATCGCGCCGCGGATCGCGTCAGCGCGGTCGGCGATGATCTCGACGTCGGCACGGGCGCCAGCGGCGACTTCACGCAGGATTGCCAGCGGGTCTTCGCCGCGGGGGTTGTCGCTGGTGAGCACGACCTTGTCGGCCAGGCGGCTGGCCACTTCGCCCATCAGCGGGCGCTTGCCGGGATCGCGGTCGCCACCGCAGCCGAACACGCAGGTCAGGCTGCCGCCACGGGCCTCGACGGTGGCGCGGATGGCGGTGAGCACCTGCTCGAGCGCGTCGGGCGAATGGGCGTAATCAACCACCACCAGCGGGTCCCCGATGCCGCCGAGGGTCTGCATCCGGCCCACCGGCGGGGTGAGGTCTTCGGCCACCGTAGCGGCTTCCTCGAGGCTGAAGCCCGAGGCCATCAGGGTGCCGATCACCGCCAGCAGGTTGGAGACGTTGAACTGCCCCACCAGATTGGGGCTCAGGTCGGCCGACTCGTTTCCGCTGCGGGCCGTGAAGCGCACGCCGGCCGCAGTGGTGGTGAGACGGTCGGCGAGGACCAGCCGA
This sequence comes from uncultured Zoogloea sp., assembly GCF_937894855.1. NCBI lineage: Bacteria > Pseudomonadati > Pseudomonadota > Betaproteobacteria > Rhodocyclales > Zoogloeaceae > Zoogloea > uncultured Zoogloea sp. The sequence goes on along the minus strand of NZ_CALAYQ010000078.1, from coordinate 21,103 downwards.
TTGACCGGGGCGGCGTCGGCATTGCTGGCGATCAGGGTGTAGCCGACCACCTGGATGCCGCTGCCGGCCAGGCGCCGGGCCTGTTCCATGCCGAAGCGGTCGTCAAGGTTGAGCACCGCGGCCTTGAGCCCCGGCATGTCGAACAGGCGGGCCTTGGCTGCGCCGTAGTTCTCCATGTTGCCGTGGTAGTCGAGGTGGTCGCGGGTGAGGTTGGTGTGCACCGCCACGTCGAAGTGCAGCCCGTTGAGGCGCCCTTGGTCAAGCCCGATGGACGAGACCTCCATCGCCACCACGTCGGCCTTTGCGGCGCGGAATTCGGCGAGGGTCTGGTGCAGGGTCAGGCTGTCCGGCGTGGTATTGACGCTGGCCTTCAGCGCGCCCGGAAAACCGATGCCGAGGGTGCCGATCACACCGCACTTGCGCCCCAGCGCGCCAAACGCGCGGGACAGCCACTGGGTAACTGACGTCTTGCCGTTGGTGCCGGTCACGCCGACAAGCCACAGGGCTTCGGACGGACGACCGCAGACTTCGTTGGCCAGATGTCCGGCCAGCGAGGCAAGACCAGCGACAGCGATATTGGGAACCTGCAGGGCATCGTCCCACACGTGGCCGTCGCGCTCCCACAGCACCGCGGCTGCGCCGGCATGGACGGCATCGACGATGAAGCGGCGACCATCGACCCGATGCCCCGGACAGGCCAGGAAGACATCGCCGGCGCACACCTTGCGGGAATCGAGGCACAGCTGGGTGACTTCCACCCCGGCGGCAGCCAGTTGGGCGAGCAGATCCTGGGCCTGCTGGCGGGCACTCACGCTCACATGGCCTCCCGGACGGGGGTGACGCCCTGACGGGCAACCTGCAGCGGCTTGAGCGGCGCATCCGGCACAACGCCGAGGGTGCGCAGTGCGCCGCCCGTCACCTGGGCGAACACCGGCGCGGCCACGTCGCCGCCGTAGTGCTTGCCGTTGGTGGGCTCGTCGATCATCACGGCGACGATCAGGCGCGGATCGGAGATCGGGGCGATGCCCACGAAGGAGGCCACGTAACGGTTGGCGTAACGGCCGCCGACGAGCTTCATCGCGGTGCCGGTCTTGCCGCCGACGCGGTAGCCCGGAACGTTGGCCTGCCGGGCAGTCCCACCGGGCTGAACGACCATCTCGAGCATCTGGCGCACCTCGCGGGCGGTCTGCGGGGCGAACACGCGGGAGCCATGCACCGGCGGCGTATCCAGACGCGACAGGGACAAGGGCACGATGTCACCGTCGCGGGCAAACACCTGATAGGCGTTGGCGATCTGCATCAGGCTGACCGACATGCCGTGGCCGTAGGACATGGTGGCCTGCTCGATCGGGCGCCAGCTTTTGGCCGGACGCAGACGGCCGCCGACTTCACCGGGGAAGCCCAGTTTGAGCGGCGAGCCAAAGCCCAGATCATCGAACATCTTCCACATGGTTTCCGGCGGAAAGCTCAGGGCCATCTTGGCCGCGCCGATGTTGGACGACTTCTGGATCACTTCGGCTACCGTGAGGGCACCGTGGGGGTGAGCATCGGAGATCGTCGCTGTGCCGATGGTCATCCGGCCCGGCGCACAGTTGATGATGGTGTTGGCGGTGACCTTGCCCTTTTCAAGCGCCAGCGCGGCGGTGAAGGGCTTCATCGTCGAGCCGGGCTCAAAGGTGTCGGTCAGGGCGCGGTTGCGCAACTGGTCGCCGGTGAGCTTGACGCGGTTGTTCGGGTTGTAGGTGGGCGCGTTGGCCAGGGCGAGGATCTCGCCGGTCTTGGCGTCGATCACCACCACACCACCGGCCTTGGCCTTGTGGTCGGTCATCGCCTGCTTGAGGGCCGCGTGGGCGAGGTACTGGATCTTGTTGTCGATGGACAGCGCGACCTCCCTGCCGTCCTGGGGCATGCGGATGGACTGGACGTCCTCGACCACGTTGCCCCGGCGGTCCTTGACGACCCGGCGGGAGCCCGGCTTGCCGGCCAGCGAAGGTTCGAAGGCGAGCTCGATGCCCTCCTGCCCCTTGTCGTCCACGCCGGTGAAGCCCAGCACGTGGGCCATCACCTCGCCACCCGGGTAGAAGCGGCGGTATTCGCGCTGGTCGTGGACGCCCGGCAGCTTGAGGGCGGCGATGCGATCGGCAAGCTCGGGCGAGACCTGCCGCTTGAGATAGACGAAATCCTTCTCGACACCCAGCTTCTGGTTCAGATCCTGCACCGGCATCTCGAGCAGAGCAGCCAGCTGACGGGTCTGGGACGGATTCAGGCGGGCGTCTTCGGGGATCGCCCAGATCGACTTGACCGGCGACGACACGGCGAGCACGTCGCCCTGGCGGTCGGTGATCTTGCCGCGGGTGGCGGGCACCTCGAGCACGCGGGCGTAGCGGGATTCACCCTTGGCCTGCAGGAACTGCTCGTTCACGCCCTGCAGGTAAGCCGCGCGGCCCACCAGCGCCACCGAGCCGCCCAGCAGGCACAGCAGGACGAAACGCGGCCGCCACGCCGGAAGCTCCGAGCGCAGCAGCGGATTGTGATTGAAGGTGACGCCCTTCTTGGCCTTTTTCATGGCCGCTCCTCGATGGCGATGATCTGCCCGGGCAGAGGCGGGCGCATCGCGAGTTTTTCGCGAGCGAGTTTTTCGATACGGGCGTGAGCCGCCCAGGTGCTTTGTTCCAGTTGCAGCTGGCCCCACTCGACCTCCAGCTGCTGGGAGCGCTGCTGCTCACGCTCGACGGCGGCATAGAGCTTGCGGGCCTGGTGCTGGGATGCCACCACGCCGAGGCTGCTCGCCACCACCAGCATCACGAGAAATCCGGTCAGACGCGCCATGTCAGTCCGCCTGCCTTTCGGCGATGCGCATCACGGCGCTGCGGGAACGCGGGTTGACGGCAATCTCCTCGTCGGACGGGCGCACCTGCTTGCCGACCAGCCCGAGCTTGGGCTTGGGCATGTCGGCGGCACGCACCGGCAGCCGCGCCGGAAGCTGTGGTGGCCGCGACTCGTCGCGCATGAAGCGCTTGACGATACGGTCCTCGAGGGAGTGAAAGCTGATCACCACCAGACGGCCTCCGGCCGCCAGTGCTGCCACAACCTGCGGCAGGACTAGCGACAGCTCCTCAAGCTCTTGATTGACGAAAATCCGAAGAGCCTGGAAGGTGCGCGTCGCAGGGTGCTGGCCCGGCTCGCGCTTCCAGACCGTCGCTTCCACGATCGCGGCAAGCTGTCCAGTGGTTGCGACATGCCCCCCTGCCCGAGCAGCAACAATCGCCTTTGCAATCTCATAAGCAAACCGTTCTTCACCGTATTCCCTCAGTACCCGGGTTATGTCGGCGACCGGCGCTTCTGCCAGCCACTCCGCCGCGGTCATCCCGCGGGTCGTATCCATTCGCATGTCGAGCGGCGCATCAAAGCGAAAACTCATGCCCCGCCCGGCTTCATCCAGTTGAGGAGACGACACCCCCAGATCCAGCAGGACGCCGTCCACCTTCTCCACACCCCGCTCGGCCAGCGCCTCGGCAAAATCCGAGAACGGCGCATGGACGAGTTCAAAACGCCCGTCACCGATCGCCTCGCCCGCGGCAATCGCCTGCGGATCGCGATCAAAGGCGATGAGCCGGCCCTCCGGCCCCAACTGGGCCAGGATCGCCCGGCTATGTCCGCCGCGACCAAAAGTGCCGTCCACGTAAACGCCATCCGGCTTGATCGCCAGCGCCTCCACCGCCTCTTTCAGCAGCACCGTGATGTGCGGTGCGGTACTCACAGCGGCAGGTTTTCCCAACCGGCGGGCATGAGATCCGTGCCCAGGGCGAAGATCGCCTCCTGCTGTTTCTGCCAGCCCGCATCCGACCACAACTCGAAGTGATCGCCCTGCCCCACCAGATGCACCTGCTTTTCCAGCTGCGCAAAGCCGCGCAGCTCGGGCGCGATCAGCACGCGGCCAGCCGAATCCATCTGTTCATCGCGGGCGAAACCCACGAGCAGACGCTTGAGCAGGGCGGAACGCTGATCGAGGCTCGAGCCGGCAAGCACCTTGTCGCGGATCGGCCCCCAGGCGGGAGCGGGATAGATCAGGAGGCAGCGGTGGGGATGCGCGGTGAGGATCAACTCGTTTCCGGCCAGCTCGGCGAGCGCGTCCCGATGCCGCGCCGGAATCGCCAGGCGACCCTTCGCATCGAGACTGAGCGCCGCTGCGCCTTGAAACATTGAAGACCCCACTTTCCAACCCTGACGAACCGGAAAAACTCACTTTTTCCCACTTTCGTCCACTTCGTCCCACTTTAGAGCAAAAAAAATACCCGGTCAAGTTGGGTCCAGAGCAAATCTCTTTTCGCCACAAGCACTTAGGAATTGGACAAGGCCGCGTAGGAAATCCGCTTACAAATCAACGTCAGTAGCGGAGATTGCAAAAGTTGAGGATGAATTCACAGGTCGCGCAGCCGGCCAAAAGGCAGCCGAAAGGCTTTCAGGCGCCAGAGCGCAAAAGAGTGTTTCGCACCAAGGCCTGGCGCGAAAAAAGTCTCAGTCGTGGAGAAAAGTGGAGGAAACGAAAAAAACGTGTGGCGAAGTGGGGAAGTCCGCCGATAAGCCGGGTTCTGTCGAGCGGACCGGTCCGAAAACCAGCCCGCCGGGCAATCATTCCTCTGGTCGACGCGTTACCGCGCCGCTCAAGCAGCCTACCCGGGGACTCAGCGAGCAGCCTCAACGTCCCCCTATTTGGCCTTGCCCCGGATGGGGTTTACCGTGCCGTCCGTGTCACCACGTCCGCGGTGGGCTCTTACCCCACCGTTTCACCCTTGCCTGATCCGCCCGGAGGCGGCCATCGGCGGTCTGCTCTCTGTTGCACTTTCCGTCGCTTTGGCCCGAAGGCGTATGGCGCCCGGCCGTTAGCCGGCATCCTGCTCTGCGGGGCCCGGACTTTCCTCGATGCGCGAACGCACCGCGACTGCCTGGCGAACTTCCCGGCGCGGAGTATAGCCGCTTCAGCAGGCAAAAGCCCGTCGCGTCACTCCGGGTCGCGCAGCTCGGCGGCACGGGAGACCACCTCGTCGATCACGCAGTCGAGGCGCGAATAGAACGAAGGGCTGCTGGAATCTCCCCAGGCAGTAAGGGAATCGCCCACCGAGATGCCAACATCGAGCTCGCCGCAGCCGTCCGCACTGGCAAGCCCGGGCAGGCGGCCGGCGACCCGCCGACCAAGACGCCCGCCCCCCTTGAAGACCACCACCACGTCGCTGGTCTTGGGATCGACACCCAGGCTGCGGACGCCCATCGCACGAAGCGCAGGGCCGTGCTGAACCTCGACCTTCGCGGCCATGACGGGGTCGCTGCGACGCCGATCGACCGGCTGGTCCACCTGCATGTAGAGCACAATGCCCACTGCAAGAAGGATCAACGCCCCGAGGGCGATGACGAGTTTGCGGACATCCATAAAATATCAAAATCAGCAAAAACGATATTGTCTCGCACTTTGCATCTCAATTCATCCGAGCAAGGAAAGGCTGCGTGACGAAAACTGCCCTGTAAGCAATTCTTGCTGCAGCCAGGTTCCGTCGCATCCCGTTACGAGTTGCGCAGACAGGCACTTACACGGCACCGAAGGCGGTGCTGCAATGATGCATGTAAACGACAGGAGTTCCGTGCGATGAAAAGTCCGTTTTGCCGATCGACGCCGCTCGCCCGACGGGCACTGCTCGCGGCGCTCCTCACGGCGGGTACGGCCGTCGCCATTCCGGCTCACGCCGACCGTGGCGGGCGCTTCCGTGGCGGCCCGGGCTGGGGTCCGGCACCACGAATATGGGTCAGCCCGCACCATCACGGCGGCTTCAACGGGTGGTGGATCGTCGGCGCCCCGTGGGTGTTCTACCCTCCCTATTACAGCCCACCGCCCGTCGTTGTCCAGCAAGAAGCCCCCATTGTGCTGCCGGACCTGCCGCCAGCGCCCCAGAGCTGGTATTTCTGCGAGAGCGCCCGCGCCTACTACCCCTACACCCAGACCTGCCCCGAAGGCTGGCGCAGCGTCCCGGCCACGCCGGCCGGCGAAAGCCAGGCGGCGCCACCCGCAGACGTCCAGAACTGGTACTACTGCGAGAGCGCCAAAGGCTATTACCCCTACGTCCAGCGCTGCCCCGAAAAGTGGCGCCCGGTCGCCGCCCAGCCCCGGACACCGCCCCAGGGCACCACGCCGCCGGCCCCCGCAACCGGCCCGGAAGGAGCTTCCAAGCCATGAGCACACCCGAACGCCCGTCCCGTCTGCCCCGCAGCGCCCGCCTGCTGTTGATTCCCCTCGCCCTGCTCGCCGGCTGCGCCAGCCTGCCCAGCGGCCCGCGGGTGGCAGTGATGCCCGCTCCCGGCAAGCCCCTCGATCTTTTCTCGATGGAAGACCGCCAGTGCCGCAATTACGCCGATCAGGCTATCGGCATCGCGCCACGGGATGCTGCCGCCCAGAACATGGTCGGCAGCGCCATCGTGGGTACCGCCATCGGTGCCGCGGTGGGCGGCCTTGCCGGTGGCAATCACGGCGCCGCGACTGGAGCGGCGGTCGGCATGGTAGCCGGGTCAGCCAGCGGGACCAGCCAGGCCGCCTATGCCGGCGCCGACGCCCAGCGCCGCTACGACATCGCCTACCAGCAATGCATGTACGCCAAGGGCAACCAGCTGCCGGGCTACGGCTATCGCGCCCCCGCGCCCGCCGCTGCCGGCGGCGTACCGCACTACTACCCGCCCCCGCCGCCGGCCCCGGCGCTTCCGCCCCGGTAATCCGCTCCAGCCCGGCGGCATCCCGTCGCGGGTGACTTCCCCTGCGCCGTCCGGCACAATCCGGGGCGCAGGAGATCAGCCATGAAATTCGATGTACTCATCGTAGGCGCCGGACTTGCCGGCGCCGCCCTCGCCGCCGCACTTCGCGGCAGCACCCTGAAGGTCGGCATCGTCGAAACCCGCCCCCCGGCCCGCCCGGAGGGCTGGGATGCGCGCATCTACGCGATCAGCCCGACCAACGTGGATTTCCTCTCCGCCATCGGCATCTGGCAGCATCTCGACCCGGCCCGCATGGCGCCGGTGTACGACATGGAGATCCACGGCGACGCCGGCGGCCGGCTCGACTTCTCGGCCTACGACAGCGGCCTGCGCGAGCTCGCCTGGATCCTCGAATCCAGCCTGATGCAGCTCGAGCTGTGGGAAACCGTCAAGCGCCAGCACAACGTCACCCTGATCTGCCCGGCCTCGCCGGCGGCGCTGGCCATCGACGACAGCGCCGCGCGCCTCACCCTCACCGACGGCCGGCGTGTCGAGGCGAAGCTCGTGGTGGCCGCCGACGGCCGCGACTCGTGGGTGCGCCAGGCTGCCGGCATCGGCGCCCGCAACACCCCTTACGACGAGAAAGGCGTGGTCGCCAACTTCCGCTGCGAGAAGCCCCACCGCAACGCCGCCTTCCAGTGGTTCCGCCCGGACGGCGTGCTGGCCTATCTCCCGCTGCCCGACCAGCAGATGTCGATGGTGTGGTCCGCCCCGGATGCCCTCGCCGACGAACTCGTCGCCCTGCCCCCCGAAGCCCTGTGCGCCCGGGTGGCCGAGGCCGGCGGTTATCGGCTCGGCAAGCTCGAACTCATCACGCCGGCCGCGGCCTTTCCGCTGCGCCTGATGCGCGTCGAGACCGCGGTGCGCCCGCGCCTCGCCCTCATCGGCGACGCCGCCCACGCGATCCATCCGCTGTCGGGCCACGGCATCAACCTGGGCTACCAGGACGCCCGCGTGCTGGCCGAGCAGATCAAGGATCTGCCCGCCTGGCGCGACCCGGGCGAGCTGCCGGTGCTGCGCGCCTACGCCCGCGCCCGCGCCGAGGAGACCGCCCTGCTGCAATACACCACCCACGGCCTCAACCGCCTGTTCAAGCCGGCCGACCCGATCCTGTCGGGCCTGCGCAACATTGGTCTGAACCTCACCAACAGCGTGCCTGTCCTACGCAATGCGCTGGTCCGCTACGCCATTGCCGGCCGCTTCTGAACCCCTCTACACGCCGCCCCTGGAGATTCCCGGATGAAATTCCCCTTCGTACGCTCGCTGCTCGCGACCCTCTTCCTCGCAGCCGGCGTCGCCCATGCAGCCACCGACGAAGCCTCGGTCAAGAAGAACCTCGAAACCTTCGTGGGCGGCCCGGCCGTCGACAGCGTCAAGAAGACGCCCTACGGCGGGCTCTACGAAGTGGTGCTCAAGTCCGGCGAGCTGATCTACACCGATGCCACCGTGAGCTTCATCATCGATGGCAGCCTGATCGACGCCAAGACCCGCAAGAACGTCACCCAGGCCCGGATGGCCCAGCTCCTCAAGATCGACTTCGCCACCCTGCCCCTCGATCAGGCCATCAAGCAGGTGCGCGGCAACGGCAAGCGCGTCATCGCCAGCTTTGAAGACCCGAACTGCGGCTACTGCAAGCGCCTCGCCAAGGACATGCAGGGCCTCAAGGACGCCACCATCTACACCTTCCTGTACCCCATCCTGAGCCCGGATTCCACCGAGAAGTCGAAGAACATCTGGTGCGCCAAGGACCGGGCCACCGCCTGGAACGACTGGATGACGGCCGGCAAGGTGCCCGCCGCCGCCGCTGCCAGCTGCGACACCAGCGCCATCGACAAGAACGTGGCCCTCGGCCAGAAGATGAAGGTCTCAGGCACGCCCACCATCTTCACCGCCGACGGCAACCGCCTGCCCGGCGCCGTGCCCCTGGCGCAGCTCGACCAGGCCATGAACCAGGCCGCCGGCAAGTAAGCTCGGACGCCCCACGCAACAAGGGCTGCCCGCGGGCAGCCCTTTTGTTTGTACCGATCCGGTCGGATCAGGCCGCCGCCCGGGGCCGACGGGGGCGCGGCACCGGCAGGCAATGGGCTGCCGGCCGGCCCAGCAGATGGCCCTGCAGCCAATCCACACCAGCCTCCCGCGCCACGTCGAGCTGCAGCGGGTTCTCGATGCACTGGCACACCACGCTCATGCCGAGGCGCCGGACCTCGGCGGAGAGCTCGGTCATCACCCGCTTGGCGAGGCTCAGGTGGCCGGCGTGGCCGATCAGGCTGCGGTCGAGCTTCACCACGTCGGGGGCCAGTTGCTCCAGCCTTTCCAGATCGGACGTATGCCGACCGAAGTTGTCGATGGCCACCCGGTAGCCCCGCTCCCGGTATTCGGCGATCGCCGCGGCCAGCGGCGCGACGGGCTCGAAGCCGTCGTCGGAGAGCTCCAGCATCACCCGGTCGGAGGTCAGCCCGCAGCGGGCCAGCACCGTCTCGAACACATGACCGTGGTGGTCGCGCACCGCGCGGATCAGCTGGGGATGCACATTGAGGGCCAGGAAGCCCCCGTGCTGCTCCCGCTCCAGCAAAAAGTTGAGGGCATGCAGGGTGCGCGCCATGCGATCCAGGTGCACCAGCTCGGCATCGTCCCGGGCTTCCAGGAACACCGTCTGGGCCGGCGCGGCAGTTGCGCCCAGCACGTGCAGATGCGCCTCGTGCCCGGCCGGCTGGCTGCCGGCGCGCTCGACGATGGGCTGGAAGCGCGTCCCGAAGACCCGTCCGCCAAAGTGCATGCGCACCTGCCCGTCGACGAACCGGAAGCCCTCGTCCTCGCCACCGCGGACGAGCCGGTTGCGCTTGTTGAAGTAATGGACGAGTTCGGTAAGGGGCACGATGGTCTCCAGGATGCAGATTGGATGGCGACTGGGGTCAGGCGCCAGCTTCGCACGGTAGCGCGGAGCCCCGTGCGGGCAAACCATGAATTTACGAAAAACTTATTACAAATCTACGATCTACGCTTAGCCCCGCGCAAAAGAAACGCCCGCCTTGGGCTCGCTGGCGCCCGCCGACCAAAGCCCGGGCGCGGCGCGCGCAAGTCAGAGATCAAATCGCGCAAGTCTGGCTTGCGATCTTCAAAGAAGAACTTGCGGCCTCCCAAGTCGGACTTCGGATGTTTCAACCCGGACTTCGGCCTTTCCAGCTCGGACTTGCAGTTTTTCAAAGTCAGACTTCGGATGGCCCAAGTCTGACTTACACGCGCCCAGGTAAAACTTGCAAAGCCCCAAGTCCGATTTGGAACCGTTCAAGTGTTTGCCAAGCGATTTCAAGTCGGCGCCTGACGCGCCGACCCCGGGCTTCGACCTCAGCGCGGCACCTGATCACGCGGATAGAGCACCCACATCTCGCCCTTCTGACGCATCCGCCCGGCCTGGGCGCCGGCTTCGGCGCCGAAGCCCCAGTAGAAGTCGCCGCGCACGCCGCCCTTGATGGCGCTGCCGGTGTCCTGGGCCAGCATCAGGCGGCGCAGGGGCTGGCTGCTGTTGGGCTGGGTGGTGGAGAGGAACACCGGCGCCCCCAGCGGAATGCTGCGCGGGTCCACCGCCAGGCTGCGCCCGTCGGTGAGGGGCTGGCCCAGGGCGCCCACCGGGCCGCCATTGGTGTTCGGCACTTCCCGGAAGAACACGTAGCTCGGGTTGGCGTTGAGCATCTCCTGCAGGCGGCCGGGGTTGGCCCGCGCCCAGTTCTTGATGCCGTCCATCGAGGCTTGATCGATGCGCAGCTCGCCCTTGTCGGCCAGCCAGCGGCCGATGGACTGGTAGGGATGGCCGTTGGTGTCGGCGTAGGCGATGCGCACGATGTTGCCGTCGGGCAGCTTCACCCGGCCGGAGCCCTGCACCTGCAGGAAGAACAGATCCACCGCGTCGTCGGCGTAGAGGATGGCCTTGGCCGCAAACTTGTCGGCCATCCGCGCCACCTCGGCGCGGGAGTAATACGGCACCACCTTCTTGCCCACCAGCCGGCCGCGCAGACGCTGGCCCTTGAGATCCGGCAGCACCTCGCCCAGATCTATGGACAGCAGATCGTCCGGCACGCCCAGCACCGGCCAGTTGTAGGCTCCGCCCTTGTGGCGGCTGCCGTTGATGAGGGGCTCGTAGTAGCCGGTGATGAGGCCTTCCTTGGTGCCGTCCGGGTTGCTCACCCGCCACGGGGTGAAGCGCGACTCGAAGAAATTGCGCACCGCCGACGCGCCCGGGCGCTCGCCCAGCCCGCGGGCCGCTTCGCAACTGGCGGCCCACACCGCCTGCCGGCCGATGGCCCGGCACGACGCCAGGAAGGCCGGCCAGGCCTCGTCGATGGCGTCGCCGCTCCAACCCGGCAGATCGGCCCACGCCGCCGGCTGCAGCGGACGCGCGAGCGGCTGGGGCGCCGGCGCGCCACCGGTGGGCGCGGGCGCCGTAACCGCCGGCGACGTCACCGGCGCAGACGGCTGAACCACCGGCGCCGACGGGCCGCTCACCGGACGCGGTGCGCCGGCACAGGCCGCCAGCAGCAGCGCGGCGCAGGTGGCAGAAAGACGGGACAAGGCAGGAGAAGCGGGGATGGAGCGGAAGGGGTGGAACATGGATGGGGTACACTCGCGGCTGGCAATCATTACCCGCCCGAGTATAACCACCGGCCCGCCTGGCCGGGCCTGCAAAGGATGCGCCATGTGGCTCGTCGGCCTCGAACTCGGCCTTGTCGCCGCGCTGCTTCTCATCGTCGCCCTCGCCCTGCGTAGCCCGAAGAAGAACGACACGGAAGACCGCCCCGATGACTGATCTCAACCAGTTCCTCTCCCGCGCCGAGCGCCTGCTCGAACGCCTCGAACGCTTCCTCCCGGCCGACGCCGCGCCGCCCGACTGGAGCGCCTCCACCGCCTTCCGCTGGCGCAACCGCAACAACGCCAAGGCCCTGCTGCCGGTGCCGCGCCCCCACCAGATCCGCCTCGACGACCTGCAGGACATCGAGGAGAAGAAGGAGCGCATCGTCGCCAACACCCGCCAGTTCCTGGCCGGCAAGCGCGCCAACAACGTGCTGCTCACCGGCGCCCGGGGCACCGGCAAGTCGTCGCTGGTGAAGGCCCTGCTCAACGAATTCGCCGGCGCCGGGCTGCGCCTCATTGAGGTGGACAAGGACGACCTGATCGATCTGCCCGACATCGTCGAGCTGGTGCAGGACCGCCCTGAGCGCTTCATCCTGTTCACCGACGACCTCTCCTTCGAGGACGGCGAGCCCGCCTACAAGGCCCTCAAGAGCGTGCTCGACGGCTCCCTGGCCGCGGTGCCCGACAACGTGCTGATCTACGCCACCTCCAACCGCCGCCACCTGATGCCCGAGTACTTCTCGGAGAACGCCGCCACCAAGCACGTGGACGGCGAGGTGCATCCGGCCGAGGCGGTGGAAGAGAAGATCTCCCTCTCGGAACGCTTCGGGCTGTGGATCTCCTTCTACCCCTTCAGCCAGGACGAATACTTGGCGGTGGTGAATCACTGGCTGGGCGAGTTCGGTGTGCCGGCGGGCGAGATCTCCGCTGCCCGCGGCGACGCGCTGCAATGGGCGCTGCTGCGCGGCTCCCGCAGCGGCCGCGTGGCCTGGCAGTTCGCCCGCGACTACGCCGGGCGCTTTGAATCATGAGCCAGGCGCCTCGCAAGATCGTCCATGTGGCCGCGGCGGTCATCACCCGCCCGGACGGCAGCTTCCTCCTCGGCCAGCGCGCGCCGGACACCTTCTACCCCGGCTACTGGGAATTCCCCGGCGGCAAGGTCGAGCCCGGCGAGACGCCCCGCGACGCGCTGATCCGCGAACTCGACGAAGAGCTGGGCATGAAGGTGGAAGTGGCCTTGCCGTGGATCACCCGCGAGCACGTGTACGAGCACGCCCACGTGAGCCTGCACTTCTTCGAGGTGCCGGCATGGCGCGGCGACATCCACGACAAGGTGCACTCGGCGCTCGCCTGGCAGCACGCCGACGCGATGGACGTGGGCCCGATGCTCCCCGCCAACGGCCCGATCCTGAAGGCCCTGCGCCTGCCGCGCACGATGGGCATCACCCACGCCGCGGAAGCGGGCGTCAATGCCCAGCTGGCGCAGCTCGACGAGGCCCTGGCCGGCGGCCTGAAGCTGGTGCAGCTCCGCGAGGCGGCGCTGCCGACCGCGGAGCGCGAAGCCTTCGCCCACGCGGTGGTGGGCCGCTGCCACGCAGCGGGCGCCCTCGTCGTCGTCAATGATGATGCTGAGCTCGCCCGCTCCATCGGCGCCGACGGCCTGCACCTGCCGGCCCGGCGACTCGCGGAGATCGATGCAAGACCCGATTTTGAATGGGTTGGCGCGTCCTGCCACAACCGAGCCGAGCTGGAAAAGGCCGCCGCCCTGGGCCTGGATTACGCGCTCCTCGGCGCGGTCAAGCCCACCCAGAGCCATCCCGGGCAAGCCGGGCTGGGCTGGGAGGCATTCGGCAAGCTGGTGGAACGGTTGCCCCTACCAGTGCTCGCCCTGGGCGGGCTAACGCCGAACGACCTGTCCGACGCCAAGGCGGCTGGCGCCCACGGCATCGCCGGCATCCGGGCGATCTGGGGGTAAACGAAAAACCGGCCGCTCAGTGCGGCCGGTTGAGGGGATCGGTGTCGTTGTCGAGGGGCGTCTCGCCCGCCACCCGATACTGATCGGTCGCCCACGCACCCAGATCGATCAGACGGCAACGGTCGGAACAGAATGGCCGCCACTTGTTCTCCGGCACCCACTCGACGGCGGTGCCGCAGGTCGGACACTTGACCACGCGGGGCTTGCTGGGCGTCGTCATCAGAGATTGCAGAAAGTCAGCTCGAAGGGCACATCCACGTCCACCTGACCCGGTCGGGTCACGGTTTCGGCGTGCATCAGGCGGATGTTGAGGGCGTACTTGTTGGCGCTGGTTTCCGGCACGCACATGGCACCGCCGTGCAGACGGATACGGATCATCTGCACCGTGCGCCCACCCATGGTCTGCTGGAAGGCGCCGCGGTGGGCCACCTGGGATTCGGGCCGGCCGCTGGCGCGCAGGAGGCGCAGCACGATGGCGAGGCCGTCGCGGATCGGCAGCAGGGGCTGGACCCATGACATCAGATCGCGCCGGCGCAGTTCGACCTCGCGGTTGAGCCAGTGATGGTAGGACGGCAGATCGAATTCACAGGCACCGCCGGGAATCGCCGCGCGGCTGCGGATGTTCATCAGCCATTCGTTCTCGCGCAGATACTGGCCGGTCTTGCCGGCCATGGCGAGGAGCGAGGCCGACGCCTGCTCGATCTCGTAGAGGGCGCCGGAGAGGGCTTCCTCGGAAATCTGGGGATTGTTGCGGAAGGACAGGAGGATCTGGCGCTGCCGTTCGAGTTCCTGCACCAGGTCGACCTTGAGATCGGCACGGCTCGCGACTTCGAGGATCTCGAACAGGGTGACGAGCGCCACGTGGTGTTCGAGCGAGCCTTCGGCGCGCACAAAGTGCATGACCTTCTCGAAAAGGTCTTCCAGCCTCAACAGCGTGCGGATCCTCTCGTTGAGCGGATATTCGTAAGTGATCACGCGCGCGCCTGGATAAGGTATGGAAAATTGACGGTCAGACCGGCGCGAATCATATCACAGGCCCTGCGCCCGCGCCGCGCGGGCCAGGTAGTCGGCGTGCAGACGTGCCACCTGGGAGCGCAGGGCATCGAGGCTGCCGGCGTTGTCCACCACGTCATCGGCAGCGGCCAGCCGGGCTGCGCGGGACGCCTGAACGGCCATGATCGCGCGCACCTGATGCTCGTCGAGCCCGCTGCGGCTCATCACCCGTGCCACCTGCGCATCCTCGGGGCAATCGACGACGCATAGCCGCGCCACGCGTTCGCGGTAAGTGCCGGATTCGATCAGCAGCGGCACCGCCAGGATCACGTAGGGCGCGGTGGCGGCGCGGCACTGGCGTTCGCTCTCGTCGCGGATCATCGGGTGCAGGATGGCCTCGAGGCGTTTGCGGGCGTCGGGGTCTTCGAAGGCCAGCGCGCGCATCCCCGGGCGGTTGAGGGCGCCGTTGTCGGCCACCACGCCGGCGCCGAAGGCGGCCTCGATGGCCGGCATCGCCGCGCCTTGGGGGGCGGTGAGCTGGTGGGCGATGAGATCGGTATCGACGATGGCCGCGCCGAAATCACGAAAGAGATCCGCCGCAGCGCTCTTGCCGCTGCCGATTCCGCCGGTCAGGCCCACCACAAAAGGCCGCAATGTCATGGAGCACATTCGAGACGATTGGCACCCCGGAGCCGCTCGGAAAGATCGCTCGCCAGGGTGGCCAGACTGTCGGACGGGCCGCGCACCTCGACCCGCAGCACATTGGCGCCGCGGCTGGCGATCTGCGCGCTGCGCACGCCCTTTTCACGCAGCAGGTTGAGATGACGGCCGGCGGCCTGTTCGTTCTTGAAGAGGCCGAGGGAAATCGCAAACTGGTTGGGGCCGGCATCCTGGACGATGAACAGATCCTCCACGCCCAGCCGGCGAAGCTCGGCCGCCTTGCGGTCGGCGCCTTCCTTGTTGCCCTGGCTGGGGATATGCACCCACCAGGACGTGGTTCCGACACCGCGACTCTCAGAAAGCTTGAAGCCGGAGCCCGTTTTGGCGACCCGCGCCGACAGCTCGGCGGCCTGATCCGCGGTGAGGCCGCTGAACGCCACGCAGGCCGGCGGCGCGGCATCGGCCGCCTGGGTGGGTGGGGCCGGAACGGGCTCGGGGGCCGGTGCCGATTCGGCGGGTGCCGCCACGACAGGAGCCGGAGCCGGAGCCGGCTGCGACGACTCCACGACGAGGCGAAGCCGCTCCGGATTGAGCTGGTTGCTCAGTCGCTCGGGCTCGCCGCCGGACGAGCCAGCACCGAGCCCGCCTTTCCAGACGGCCAGCGCCAGCAGGTTGGCGAGAACGAGGATGAGGACTGCTACACGTAAAGTGACCATGGCCGCAAGACTAACCCATCACGGTCAACGGGAAAAGGCACCGAATGCCCTGCAGGCGTGGAGAGGCGCGCCGTTACAATTCTTGACGCATATGCGCCAGCCCTTCGAGCACCAGGTTTTCGACCAGGCGCAGCGGGCATTCGAGATGGGGCGCGAGGCTGCCCGCCGCCCCACCGTTGAGCAGGCACAGCGCACCTTCCTCCGCTGCCACCAGCCGAAACATCCGCTCGATGGCCCCCACCTGGGCGTGCAGGCAGCCGGTGACGATGGCGTCGGCGGTACGCCGCGGAGTGGTTTCGAAGCGCCCGTCGGCAAAAGGCAGCTGGGCGGTGTCGCGGGCAAGGGACATGCGCATCAGGTCGAGCCCCGGCAGGATCACCCCACCTTGGAAGATCCCGGCGCCGTCGAGCAAATCTGCCGTTGTGGCGGTGCCAGAGGTAACCACCAGCGCCGCCCTGCCGTGGAGCGCCCGGGCGCCAACGAGCGCAGCCCAGCGGTCCGCCCCCAGCCGCGCCGGGTCGAGATAGGCGTTGCGCACGCCAAAGCCTTCGGCCTGCGGGCGGATCCATTCGGCCTCCAGCCCGCGCTCTGCCAGCATCGCGCCAAGCCGTCCGCCGACGGTGGCGCCGGCCACGTTGGCGCCGAGCATGCGCCGCACCGGCCCCAGCCCCGCCAGCACGTCGGCAAAGCCATCCAGCGCCGACAGCAGCACCGCGCCCTGACCGAGCCAGCGATCGCCGTCGCGCAGCCCCCATTTGAGGCGGGTGTTGCCCACATCGAGAAGCAGATCCATCACGCCAGCCTCAGGGAGACCTCGCCGGAAAGCACCCGGCGACGCCCCTCCGGGGTATCGAGGAGCAGCGCGCCGTCGTCATCGACCCCCGCGCAGGTGCCGGCGAGCTCCTGCGCCTCGCCGAGGATGCGCACCGGCAGGTCGGCAAAGGCGTTGCGCTGCTGCCACGCGGCGCGCAGGGCCGGAAAGCCGGCGGCGGCGTAGAGATCGAGGAAGTGATGAAGCTGGCCGAGCAGCAGCCCGAGCAGGCGGTTCGGCCCCGGCGGCGCGGCCAGACAGGCGGCCAGATCGGTGACGCCGGTGGCGGACTCCACCTGGGCATCGGCAGGCAGGCGCAGGTTGAGGCCGATGCCGATCACCGCCGCCGGCGGACGCCCGCGGGATGACGACAACTCGACAAGGATGCCGGCGAGCTTCTTGCCGCGGATGAGCACGTCGTTGGGCCACTTGAGTTGCACACCCTCGACGCCCAGCTCTTCGAGCATGCGCGCCACCGCCAGGCCGACCACCAACGACAGCCCGGCCGGCATGTGGGGCGCCGGCATGAAATGCCAGCGCAGCGAGAAGGTGAGCCCGGCACCCGGCCACGACAGCCAGCTGCGGCCACGCCGGCCGCGCCCCGCAGTCTGGCGATCCGCCGCCAGCACGGCGATCCGCCCGTCGTCGTCGGCCGGCGTTTCCATCAGCCGGCTGTTGGTGGAATCGCACTCCGGCACCACCACCAGCGAAAACTGCCCGGCCAGCTCGCCCAGCACGGCCGCCACCGCCCCCGCGTCGAGGGCCTCGAAATCGGAATGGCTCAAGAAGGATTACCTGATCGTTGAAACGAATCGGTAATTATGGCGGACAGGGGCGGAAATTGGGGAGCCTGAGGCTTCAAGCCGCCCCAGAGAACCTTCGGACCGAAAGGGGTGGAGAAACCGTAGCGAGCGGCCCGAGGTCGCGACGAGGAGCGGAAACGTACAAGCGTACGTTGAGCACCGGAATCGCGAGATCGGGCCGCGCAGTAGGTTTATCGCCCCTTTCAGGCGTGGTCGGGTTCTTCGAGGCCGAGCTCCTGGATCTTGCGGGTGATGGTGTTGCGCCCGATGCCCAGCAGTTGCGCGGCCTCGATCCGGCGCCCGCCGGTGGCCGACAGGGCGCGGCGGATGAGGATGCGTTCGAAATCGCGGGAGAGCATGTCGAAGACCTCGCCCGGGTGCTGGGCGATGGCCCGATCGGCCTCGGCCATCAGCGCGTCGCCCCAGTTGGCAGGCTGTTCACGGGTGGGCTGGTCCTTGAGTTCGGGCGGCAGGTCGGCCACTTCGACCGTCTGGCCCGGGGCCATCACGGTGAGCCAGTGGCAGAGGTTCTCGAGTTGGCGCACGTTGCCGGGGAAATCCAGGCTCTGCAGGTACTTCAGGGTTCCGTCGGAGAGGCGCTTGGCCTCGACGCCGAGCTCCTGGGCCGACAGGGAGATGAAGTGCTTGGCGAGCGACGGGATGTCATCGCGACGCTCGCGCAGCGGCGGCAGGCGCAGGCGGATCACGTTGAGGCGGTGGAACAAGTCCTCGCGGAACAAGCCCTGGCGCACCCGGTCTTCCATGTTCTGGTGGGTGGCGGCGATAACGCGCACATTGGCCTTGATCGGCTGATGGCCGCCGACGCGATAGAAGTTGCCATCGGAGAGCACCCGCAGCAGGCGGGTCTGCAGCTCGGCGGGCATGTCGCCGATTTCGTCGAGGAACAGGGTGCCGCCCTCGGCTTGCTCGAAGCGGCCGCGGCGCATGGTCTGGGCGCCGGTGAAGGCGCCGCGTTCGTGGCCGAAGAGTTCCGATTCGAGCAGATCGCGGGGGATCGCTGCGGTGTTGATGGCGATGAAGGGCGCGTCCTTGCGCGGGCTGTGGCGATGCAGCGCGCGGGCCACGAGCTCCTTGCCGGTGCCGGATTCGCCGTTGATCAGCACCGTGGCGTGGGACTGGGCGAGCCGGCCGATGGCGCGGAAGACTTCCTGCATCGCCGGCGCCTGCCCGAGGATCTCGGGCACGGACGACAGCTCTTCGACCGCACCGGCCTGGTGGGCGCTCTCGTCGATGGCGCGACGCACCAGCTCGACCGCCTGATCCACGTCGAAAGGTTTGGGCAGGTATTCGAAGGCGCCGCCCTGGAAGGCCGCGACGGCGCTTTCGAGATCCGAGTAGGCGGTCATGATGATGACCGGCATCTGGGGGAAGCGCGCCTTCACCTTCGAGAGTAGCGCCAGCCCGGATTCGCCGGGCATGCGGATGTCCGACACCAGCACCTGGGGCGGCTGGGTGGCGCTGTCGAGCGCGGCCAGCACTTCGGCCGCCGTACCGAAACTCTTGTACGGAATCTCCTCCCGGGCCAGGGCTTTTTCGAGCACCCAGCGGATCGAGCGGTCGTCATCAACAATCCAGACAGAATTCATGTCACTCACACGCACAAAAGTGAAACGGGCAAAAGGTTTGATCGCGGGCAGGGCCGGGATGGGTCGGGCTCAATGCACCAGTCTGGTGCGCTTTGCGAACCGCCATCAGCCCTCCCCGTCCCGGGCGATCGGCAGATAAACCGTGAAGCAGGTGCGACCCGGGCGCGACTCCACGTCGATCGCGCCCTGGTGCTGCTCGATGAAGCTCTGGGCCAGCGACAGACCGAGGCCGCTGCCGTTCTCGCGGCCCGAAACCAGCGGGTAGAAGATCTTGTCGCGGATCTTGTCGGGGATGCCGGGGCCGTTGTCGATGACCTGCAGCTGCAGCGCCAGTTTGAAGCGGCGCTTGGCCATCGTGACCTGGCGGGCGGCGCGGGTGCGCAGCACGATCTCGCCCACGCCGTGGAGGGCCTGGGCGGCGTTGCGCACGATGTTGAGGATCGCCTGGATGAGCTGCTCGCGGTCGCCCGTGATGTAGGGCAGGCTGGTGTCGTAGTCGCGACGCACCTCGATCGACGGAAACTCGGCCAGCGTAAGGCGGCGCACCCGCTCCAGCACGTCGTGCAGGTTGAGCTGGGTGGGCTGCATCATCCGGTGGGAGGTGAGCAGGCGGTTCATCAGCTCCTGCAGGCGGTCGGCCTCGGCGATGATGACCTGGGTGTATTCGCGCAGCTGCGGATCATCGAGCTCGCGCTCCAGGAGCTGCGCCGAACCGCGGATGCCACCCAGCGGGTTCTTGATCTCGTGGGCAAGATTGCGGATCAGCTCGCGGTTGGCCTGCTGCTGGTGGGCGAGCTGCTCTTCGCGCGCCACCTTGAGGTGCGCGTCCATCGGGCGGAACTCGAGCAGCAGGCGGGCCTCGGCGCACTCGACGGGCGTGACGGTGCAGTCGAGGTGCAGCGGCTCGAGCCCCGGCCGGGCAACCGTGAGGTTGTGGCCGGTGTAGCTCCAGTTGTCCCGGAGCACGTTGTTGAGCGCGCTGCCCAGGCCGGCGGGCTCGCCAAGCAGGCGATGCAGGGCGTAACCGATGATCTTGCGGCTGCTCACCGCAAAGAGGTTTTCTGCGCCGGGATTGAGATACCGGACGACCAACTGGTCATCCACCAGCACGACTGCGGATGAGAGCAGTTCGAGGCCGGCGAAGGCGGAAGGCGAGGAATCGGGCTGGTCGTTTTGCATAAGATTACCTATGCAAGAAGCAGACCACATCGAAGGCACCCACCCGAAGTGCCTCCGTCAACCGCGTCAGCGCAGGTTGCTGATCTCGCGCCGGAGGGCCTCGATGTTGCGCTCGTGAAGCTGCACCTTGTCTTTGTAGGGCTGCACGCGGTCGAGCACTTTCTGATAGTTGCGCTCGTTGCCATAGCGGACAGATTCCTGCTCCTCGAGTTCCTTGCGGGCCGCCTCGAGGCTCTTCTGCTCGGTGGCGAGTTCCTCTTCGAGGATGCGCCGTCGGTCGGTGTCACGCGCTTTCTGGGTGCCCGAATCCACTCTCGGAAAACCGGCACCTCCAGACGACGCACCACTTTGGGGCGATTGCACTGTCGCAGGGCGCGACACCGGTGCGCTGCCCGGTACCGATGAAACCGCCTGATCCCGAGCCAGGGTATTGCACCCTTTTCCGGACGGCTTGTTGTTGGTGTACGTGACGTGACCAGCCTCGTCAACGCACTTGTAGATGTCCGCCACAGCCAGTGGCGAGCACAGCAGGGAAACCAGCAACAGTGGAATTCGTAAATTCATGGTCGGCATGCCTGGACGCGGGTCACGACAAGTGTAGTGGCGGTGCATGATGAACTCAAAGGGCGTCCTCCACAAACACAAAGGGACGGGCCAAAGCCCGTCCCCAGGTAACGCATCAGCCGGCCAGCACGCTGACCGGCTTCTGATCCGGAAGGATCAGATGGCGTAGTACATCTCGAACTCGACCGGGTGCACTTCGACGCGCAGACGGTTCACTTCTTCCTGCTTCAGGGCGATGAAGGAATCGATGAAGTCGTTGCTGAAGACACCGCCGCGGGTCAGGAACTCGCGGTCCTTGTCCAGGGCTTCCAGAGCCTGTTCGAGGCTGGAGCAGACGGTCGGGATGAGCGCGTCTTCTTCCGGCGGCAGGTCGT
>NZ_CALAYQ010000077.1:0-3535 GCF_937894855.1 uncultured Zoogloea sp. | reverse complement strand
TTTCTCGCTGTTCCGCGAATACGTTGCACAGCTCGTGGAGCATGGGAAGAAATTCTTGATCATTGGGAACCAGAACGCGATCACGTATAAGGAGGTTTTCCCGCTCATCAAAGAGAACAAGCTGTGGCTCGGTGTCGACAACGGCGGAACCAAGTGGTTTCAAGTCAGAGATGACTATGACATCAAAACCGAGTCGCGCAAGAAGGTCGTGAACGGCACGAAGTATTTCAGCATGGGAAGTATCATGTGGTTCACGAACCTCGACCATGGCCGCCGCCACCAAGAGCTTCCCCTGATGACCACTTCCGAGAACCTGAAGTTCAGTAGGAATCTTCGGGGCAAGTCGACTTACGATCGCTACGACAACTACGACGCGATAGAAGTGGCGACTTACAAGGAAATTCCCAGCGATTACGACGGAGTAATGGGGGTCCCTGTCACGTTTCTTGACAAGTACAACCCTGAGCAGTTCGAGATTCTGGGGTATGAGAAGAGCTACGAGTTACAGACAACGAAATACGGGGTGCAGGTTCAGGTCGACACGGCAGGCAAGCGAAGCAACGTCTCCAAATTGAACGATGGAGTTGCAATAAAATTGAAGCAGCCACCCAGTGACGAGACCTACTACATCGTGAACGGCGAGTATTTCATCCAGCAATACAAGCGCATCTTCATCCGCCACCGCCGCGCAAGGGGGGGGTAATACGTGAAAACCACCCTCCGCACCGACCTAACTGTTGCCGACATCTGCAACGGCTTCGTCTACAACCAGCTCGAAGGTAAAGGTCTTTTTGGCCTTGGCGGCAAACTCACCATTCAGCCAGAGTATCAGCGAAACTACATCTACGCCGAAGGCGGCGGAAAGCGCGAGCAGGCAGTGATTCAGTCGCTGCTCAAAGGCTACCCGCTTGGGCTGATCTACTTTAACAAGGTTGGGGAGGATAAGTTCGAGGTACTCGACGGCCAGCAGCGTATCACCAGCATCGGGCGGTTTGTCACGAACAAGTTCGCAGTTATGGACGGTAGCAACCCGCAGAACTTCGATAGTCTCCCCGCCGACCAACAGGCGCGGATCCGGGACGCGAGCCTGCTGATCTACGAGTGCGAGGGCACGGAGACAGAGATCAAGCAGTGGTTTGAGACGATTAACATCGCCGGCGTGCCGCTCAACGCGCAGGAACTGTTGAACGCCATCTATTCAGGCCCGTTCGTCACGATGGCCAAGGAAGAGTTCAGCAATAGCCAGAACGCGAACATCCAAAAGTGGAGCGCCTATATTAAGGGCAGTGCCAACCGTCAGGAATTTCTGGAGCGGGCGCTCGATTGGGTGAGCAAGGGCGACATCGGCGGTTACATGAGCAGTCACCGCAACGACAAAAACATCAACGAGCTGAAGGGTTATTTCAATGCCGTGATTGACTGGGCTTCCACCGTGTTTACGGATGTTCTACCCGAGATGCGCGGTCTGGAGTGGGGCAGGCTGTATGAGACGTACCATGGCCAGAGCTACGACCCGAAGAAGATGTCGGACGATGTGCAGAAGCTGGCCGCCGATGAGTACGTGACTAACGGCAAGGGAATTTTCGAGTACCTACTCAGCGGTTCGAGCGACAAGAAGTTGTTGGCCGTGCGCGTGTTCGACGACAAGACGAAGCGGGTCGCTTACAACAAGCAGACCGCAGAGGCGCAGGCTACGGGCAAGTCAAACTGTCCGCTATGCGCGGTCGGCGAGAACTCCAACAAGAGCAAGCTCTACGCAGTTAAGGAGATGGACGCCGACCACGTTTCCGCATGGAGCAAGGGTGGTGAGAGCTCTGCCAACAACTGTCAGATGCTCTGTATCACTCACAATCGGGCAAAAGGCAATCGATAGTACGGGCAGCCGGCAGCATGTAGTAAGAACGGGCTAGGCCGCTTCGTGGGCCGCCGCCAAACCGAGAAGGCTGTCATTCAGCGCGACATACGCTGGGCGGCAGTTACCGCCTCTAGCTGCCATACGCTCCGCGGAGCGTGAAACAGCGGGAATGGCCGATGAGCGGCCTGTTGGAACGAGCTTGATGGATCTCGACCACGCCCGATCCCCCTCCGACCAGACATCGACACCGACAACAAAAAAGCCAACCCTCTCAGGTTGGCCTTTTTGCTTGCAGATCGTAAGCCCCCGGCAATCCCCTCTTGACCGAGCCTCAGGCTGACTCCGGCTTCCACCGATGCGGCAGCAACTCCCCGATCCGACTCTGCGGCTGCGTCGGCAGGCGGGTGAGGACGTCCTTCAGATAGGCGAAGGGCTCATGCCCGTTGAGGCGTGCCGACTGGATCAGGCTCATGATCGCCGCCGCGCGCTTGCCGGCGCGCAGCGAACCCGCAAAGAGCCAGTTCTTGCGGCCGATGGCAATCGGCCGGATCTGGTTCTCGATCCAGTTGTTATCGATGGGGACGTTTCCATCGGTCAGGTAATGGGTCAGCGCCGTCCAGCGCTTGAGGGTGTAGTCGATGGCCTTGGCGCTGGATGAGCCGTTGGGGATCTTCCCTCGGCAGGCCAGCAGCCAGGTCTTGAAGTCGTCCAGCAGCGGCTTTGCCTGGGTCTCCCGTAGCGCCTGGCGGGCTTCGGCCTTCAGCTCCCGCGCATCTTGCTCGATGCCGTAGAGGGCGGCGATCCGCTCCAGCGCCTCACCGGCCATCTGGCTCTGCCCGTGCTCCTGAAGCTCGAAAAACTTGCGTCGGGCGTGGGCCATGCAGCCCGCTTCCGTCACGCCTTGGGCGATCAAGGCCTTGTAGCCGGAGTAATCGTCGCAGACGAGGGTGCCGCGCCAGTCGCCCAGGAAGTCCTGGGCGTGCTTGCCGGCGCGGCTGTCGGCAAAGTCGTAGATCACCGCCCGGACCGGATCGTGGGCGCCGATGCTGTAGGACCACAGGTAGGCCCGGTGCGTCTTGCCGGCCCCGGGGTCGAGCATCGCCACTGGCGTCTCGTCGGCGTGCAGCACCGGGAAGGTGAGGAGCTCTTCCTTCAGCGCATCCACCAGGGGCTTAAGCTGCACACCCATCTGGCCGACCCACTGGGCAAGCGTGGATTGGGGAATCGCGAGGCCCGCCCGGCCGAAGATGCCTTCCTGGCGGTAGAGCGGCAGATGATCCTGGTACTTGGCCACCAGCACCTGGGCCAGGAGTCCCGCGGTGGGGATGCCCTTGTCGATCACATGGGCGGGCACCGGGGCCTGGACCAGCGTTTCACACTGACCACACACCCACTTGCCGCGGATGTGGCGCTCGACGCTGAAGGTGCCCGGCGTGTAGTCGAGCTTCTCGGCGACATCCTCGCCGATGCGTTTCATCTGGCAGCCACAGGCACAGGTGGTGCTGTCCGGCTCGTGGCGGACCTCGGTGCGCGGAAGCTCGGGCGGCAGCGGTTTGCGTTTGGCCTGACCCTTGGCGGCAGACGGTTTGCCGGAGAGCTGTTCGAGCTCCTCGGTCATCGCCGCCAGGTCCGCTTCGACCGTCTCTTCGAACAGCTGGGCCTGCTCTGCCGGCAGGCGCT
>NZ_CALAYQ010000076.1:0-9709 GCF_937894855.1 uncultured Zoogloea sp. | reverse complement strand
CCGTCCTGCAAGGTCGAACTGCTGGGCATGACCACCCGCGGCGACCAGATCCTCGACCGGCCGCTGGCCAAGGTGGGCGGCAAGGGCCTGTTCGTCAAGGAACTCGAAACCGCGCTCCTCGACCGCGCCGCCGACATCGCCGTGCATTCCATGAAGGACGTGCCGATGACCCTCGCGCCCGAGTTCGCGCTGGTGGCCATCGCCGAACGCGAAGTGCCGCTGGATGCCTTCGTCTCCAACAAGTACGAGAGCCTCGACGACATGCCGCCGGGCGCCGTGGTGGGCACCTCCAGCCTGCGCCGCGAATCCCAGATCCACGCCCAGTACCCGATGCTGGCCGTCACCAGCCTGCGTGGCAACCTGGACACCCGCCTGCGCAAGCTCGACGAAGGCCAGTACGACGCGATCATCCTCGCCGCCGCCGGCCTCACCCGCCTCGGCCTCGCCAGCCGCATCCGCGGCACGTTGCCGTCCGACGTCTCCCTGCCGGCCGCCGGCCAGGGCGCGCTGGGCATCGAGGCGCTGTCCGACCGGCCGGAAGTCGCCGCCTGGATCGCGCCGCTCGCCGACGCCAACTCCGCCGCCTGCGTGCGCGCCGAGCGCGCCACCTCCCGCGCGCTGGCCGGCAGCTGCGAAGTGCCCCTGGGCGCCTACGCCGAAGTGCAGGACGGCCAGCTGTGGCTGCGCGGTTTCGTCGCGCTGCCCGATGGCTCGCGCATCGCCCGCGCCGAGCGCCGTGGCCCCATCGACCAGCCCGAAGCCCTCGGCCTTGCGCTGGCCGAAGACCTGCGGGCCGACGGCGCCGACGAAATCCTCGCCGGCCTGTAAGTCCGCGTCATGGGCGGCCAGCCCCTCGCCGGGCGCAGCATCGTCGTCACCCGCCCGGCCGGTCAGGCCGACAGCCTGTGCGCGGTGCTGGCGGCCCTCGGCGCCGAGCCGCTGCGCTTTCCGCTCCTCACCATCACGCCGGTGGCCGATCCGGCCCCGCTGCAGGATGTGGCCCGACGGCTGGCGGATTTCTCGCTGGCCTTCTTCGTCAGCCCCAACGCGGTGCACCTCGCGCTCGACGCGATGCTGCCCGTCGCCCCGTGGCCGGCGAGCCTCGCCATCGCCACGGTGGGCAAGGGCAGCGAGGCCGCGCTGGCAGCCCGCGGCTTTGCCGACGTGATCGCCCCGCAAAGCGGCTTCGACAGCGAATCCGTGCTCGCCCTGCCGGCCTTCCAGGCGGGCGCGGTGGCCGGCAAGCGGGTGCTCATACTGCGCGGCGACGGCGGTCGTGATCTCCTCGGCGACACCCTCGTCCAGCGCGGCGCCACCGTCGAATACCTCACCTGCTACCACCGCAGTGGTCCGGCGGATGACCCCGCGCCCCTCGTCGCCCGGGCCCGCGACGGCCGGCTCGACGCCCTGACCCTCACCAGCAGCGAAGGCGTCGCCCATCTGACGGCTCTGCCCGGCGCGGCCGAACTGCGTCCGGTGCCCGTCTTCGTGCCCCACCCGCGCATCGCCGCGGCGGCCCGGGACGCCGGATTCTCCACCGTCATCGCCACCGGGGCGGGCGACCAGGGCCTCATCGACGGCCTCATCGACCACTTCTCGGCGCGCAACCACAACGCCTATCCGGGTTAAACTCACGCCCATGAGCAGCGAAAACCCCAGCCTCCCGCCCGCCGACGCCCGGCCGGCGCCCGCGCCCTCGTTGTGGCGCCGCCCTTCCGCCATCGTTGCCGCCGTCGCGCTCGCGCTCCTCGGCTGGCAGTGGGTCGAAACCCGCAGCCGCCTTGCCGACATGCAGGAAGAGCTGGCCCGCCGCCTTTCCACGAGCGACACCGCCGCCACCGAAAGCCGCGCCCTGGCCAAGCTGGCCCAGGAAAACCTGCAGGATATCCAGACCAAGATCGGCGCGCTGGAATCCCGCTTCTCCGAATCCCAAGGTCAGCAGGTCGCCCTCGAGGCCATGTACCACGAGTTCTCCCGTTCCCGGGACGACCGCCTGCTGTCCGAAGTCGAACAGGCCGTGCTGATCGCCGCCCAGCAGCTCCAGCTGGCCGGCAACGTGCAGGCCGCGCTGTTCGCGCTGCAGACGGCCGACGCGCGCCTCGGCACCGTCGACCGGCCCCACTGGCTGCCGCTGCGCAAGGCCATCGCCAGCGATCTCGACACCCTCAAGGCGCTGCCGCAGGTGGATTCCGCCGGCGTCGCCCTCAAGCTCGAAACCCTCATCGGCCGCATCGACAACCTGCCGCTGGCCTTCGAAGCCCGGCCCAAGGCCGAAGCCGTCAAGGCCGACGAAGCCGCGCCCTCCTGGGCCAAGCGCCTGTGGCTCGATTTCTGGGCCGAGTTCAGCCAGCTGGTGCGCGTCGAGCGCATGGATCGCCCCGATCCGGCGCTCCTCGCCCCGAGCAACGCCGTCTTCCTCCGCGAAAACCTCAAGCTGCGCCTGATGAACGCCCGCCTCGCGCTGCTCTCCCGCGACGGCAACACCTTCCGCGAGGACATGCGGATCAGCGCCGAATGGATGGGCCGCTACTTCGACCTCTCCAACGCCGGCGTCGAAGCGGCCAAGGCCGATCTGGTCGAGCTGCAGAAGACCCCGGTGGGCGTCGACCTGCCCAATCTGCAGGCCAGCCTCACCGCCCTGCGCGGCCTGCAGGCGGTGCCCGACCGACGCATCGATGCGGCTGCGCCGGCGCACGCCCCGGCTGCCGCCAAGCCCGCCGCCCCGGCGAAGAAGAACTGAGGCAGCCATGCGCGGATTGCTCTGGCTGCTCGGCCTCTTCGCCCTAGCCGCTGCCCTCGCGGTGGCCGGCCGTTACAACGAAGGCTACGCCCTGCTGGTGTGGCCCCCGTATCGGATCCAGATCTCCCTCAACCTGCTGATCGTGCTGCTGGTGGGCGGGTTTGCGGCGATCTACGCCCTCACCCGGCTCGTCGCCCGCACCATGGCGCTCCCGCGGGCGGTCCAGCGCTATCGCCAGCGGGTCGGCCGCGAACGGGCCGCCCAGGCGATCTACGACGCGGTGCGGCTGCGCATCGAAGGCCGCTTCGGCCAGGCTCTCAAGCAGGCCACTGCGGCCTACGAAGCCGGCGAATCCCGCGGCCTCGCGGCCCTGCTGGCAGCCCGCGCGGCCCATTCCCTGCGCGACGAGACGCGCTACCGCTACTGGCTCGGCAAGGTGGCCGAAGAGGGCGAGGAGATGCGTCTGGCCCGCCTGATGACCGAGGCCAAGCTGGCTGTCGAGGATCGCCGCTTCGACGACGCGGCCGAGAGCCTCGCCGAACTCCAGGTGGGCGGGCAGCGTCACATCGCCGCGCTGCGCCTGGCGCTGCGCACCGCCCAGGCCAAGGGCGACTGGGGCGAGGCCGTGCGCGTGGTGCGTCAGCTCGTCAAGGTCAAGGCGCTCACCCCCGAACTGGCGGAACCGGTCAAGCGCCGCGCCCACCAGGAAGGGCTCAAGCAGCGCGCGGGCGACGCCCTCGCCATCAACACCTACTGGCAGGATGTGCCCCGCGACGAGCAGCGCGACCCGCGGCTGGTCGCGTCCCTGGCCCGCGCGCTGATCGCGGCCGGCGACGGCAGCGGTGCCCAGAAGGCCATCGAGACGCAGCTCGCGCTGGGTTGGGACACCACCCTTGCCGGTATCTACGGCCGCTGCGAAGGCGGCGAGGTGCGCAGCCGGCTCGCCAAGGCCGAAGACTGGCTCACCCGCAACCCGCGCGATCCGCAGCTCCTGCTCACCCTCGGCCGGCTGTGCGTGCAGTCGCAGCTGTGGGGCAAGGCCGAAAGCTATCTCGAGGCCTCGCTGGCCATCGAGCCGGGCTGGGAAGCCCATGTTGAACTCGCCCATCTGGCCGAGCGCATCAACCGCACCGACGATGCCAACCGGCATTACCGCGCCGCCGCAGAGCTCTCGCGCCGCTGATCTTTCCGGGGCGAAGCCTGCTTCGTCCCGCGTATTTCCCGCACTTTCCAGTCTTCCCACTTTGTTTCAGCCGGAATAATATTGTCATTCCGGAGCGTCCCAGCGGGGCGTGTTCCTTGATAGCTTTTTTTAATCTGGATGATTTCATCAATCAATTTGAGCGATGGCGCATCCGGGCCTATCATGTGACTTCCGAAGACCCAACTCCCAACCCGTGAAGGAAACATCAATGTCCCTGATCAACACCGAAATCAAGCCGTTCAAGTCCACCGCTTTCCACAATGGCAAGTTCGTTGACGTGACTGAAGCCGACGTCAAGGGCAAGTGGTCCGTGTTCTTCTTCTACCCCGCCGACTTCACCTTCGTCTGCCCGACCGAGCTGGGCGACATGGCCGACGTCTACCCCGAATTCCAGAAGCTGGGCGTTGAGGTGTACTCCGTCTCCACCGACACCCACTTCGTGCACAAGGCCTGGGCCGACGCTTCCGACACCATCAAGAAGATCAAGTACCCGATGCTGGGCGACCCCACCGGCACCATCTCCCGCAACTTCGACGTGATGATCGAAGAAGCCGGCCTGGCGCTGCGCGGCACCTTCGTGGTGAACCCGGAAGGCGTCATCAAGGTCGCCGAAATCCACGACCTGGGCATCGGCCGTGACGCTTCCGAGCTGCTGCGCAAGGTCAAGGCTGCCCAGTACGTCGCCTCCCACCCGGGCGAAGTCTGCCCCGCCAAGTGGCAGGAAGGCGCCGAGACCCTGAAGCCGTCTCTGGACCTGGTCGGCAAGATCTAAGTATCACGCCGGACAGCGCTTCACGCTGTTCCAGAACGCCCGGGCGTCTCACGGCGCGCCGGGCGTTTTTACTTCTGCGCTTCGAACAAGAAAGGAATTCGTCATGCTGGATGCCGACCTCAAGAACCAGTTGCAAGCCTATCTGACCAGGGTGAGCCGCCCGGTGGAGATCGTCGCGTCCCTCGATGACAGCGACACCGCCCGCCAGATGCGCGAACTGCTGCAGGAGATCGCCAGCCTGTCGCCGCTGGTCAGCCTCGTCGAACGCGACGACGGTGCCGAGCGCAAGCCCTCCTTCCGCATCACCCGCCCGGGCGAGCCGATCGGCATCCGCTTCGCGGCAATCCCCCTTGGCCACGAATTCACCTCGCTGGTACTGGCCCTGCTCCAGGTGGGCGGCCATCCGCCCAAGGTGAGCGACGAGGTGCTCGCGCAGATCCGCGACCTCGACGGCGAGTACAACTTCGTCACCTACATTTCGCTCTCGTGCCAGAACTGCCCGGAGGTGGTGCAATCCCTCAACCTCATGGCGCTGGTCAACCCGAAGATCCGCCACGAGACGGTGGATGGCGCGCTGTTCCAGGATGAAGTGACGCGCCTGCAGATCATGGCGGTGCCGACCATCCTCCTCAACGGCCAGGAGTTCGGCCAGGGCCGGATGGAACTCGAGCAGATCCTTGCCAAGGTCGATGCCGGCGCCGAAGCCCGCGCCGCCGCGAAGATCGCCGCCCGGGAGCCCTTCGACGTGCTGGTTGTGGGCGGCGGGCCGGCAGGCGCGGCGGCCGCGATCTACGCCGCGCGCAAGGGCATCCGCACCGGCGTGGTCACCGAACGCTTCGGCGGCCAGGTGCTGGACACCCTGGCCATCGAGAACTTCATCTCGGTGAAGGAGACCGAAGGCCCGCGCCTCGCCGCGGCGCTGGAGGAGCACGTCAAACAGTACGCCGTGGATATCATGAACCTGCAGCGCGCCGAGGCTCTGGTGCCGGGCGAGCTGATCGAGGTGAAGCTGGCGAGCGGCGCGAGTCTCAGGTCGAAGACGGTGATCCTCTCCACCGGCGCCCGCTGGCGCGACATGAACGTGCCCGGCGAGACCGAGTACCGCACCAAGGGCGTGACCTACTGCCCCCACTGCGACGGCCCGCTCTTCAAGGGCAAGCCGGTGGCGGTGATCGGCGGTGGCAACTCGGGCGTCGAGGCGGCCATCGACCTCGCCGGCGTGGTGGCCCACGTGACCCTGCTGGAGTTCGACAGCAAGCTGCGCGCCGACGCGGTGCTGGTGAAGAAGCTCGAGAGCCTGCCCAACGTGAAGATCATCGTGAACGCCCAGACCACCGAGGTGAATGGCGACGGCCAGAAGGTGACCGGCCTCACTTACAAAGATCGTGTCTCGGGCGAGATGCATCAGGTGGCGCTTGCCGGGATCTTCGTGCAGATCGGCCTGCTGCCCAACACCCAGTGGCTGAAGGGCACGGTCGAGCTGTCGTCCCGCGGCGAGATCATCGTGGACGACCACGGCCGCACCTCGGTGCCAGGCGTGTTTGCCGCCGGTGACGTGACCACGGTGCCTTACAAGCAGATCATCATCGCGATGGGCGAGGGCGCCAAGGCGTCGCTGTCGGCCTTCGATCACCTGATCCGCAACTGAGGGCAGTCCGCTGGTAGCAAAGGCCTCCCGGGTGTTGCCGCCCGGGAGGCCTTTTTGCATTCTCGTCCTGGTTGCTGGCGGTGGGGCTGGCTATAGTGAGATGGCGTATCCATTCCTGTTGGGGAGAGGTTCATGGCCAGTCTCACACGTGCGGTCGGGCGCGGCGCCGACAAGCCGCTCAAGCGCGAAGTCCTGCTCGTCCAGCAGCTGCTCAACCGCCATCGACCGCCGTCCCTGCCGCGGATCGCTGAAGATGGCGGGCAGGGCGATGAAACCTACGGCGCCATCGAGGAGTTCCAGCGCCGGGTGATGAAGCTCAAGAAGCCCGACGGCCGGGTGGATCCGGGGGGCAAGACCTGGCAGGCCCTCAACCAGCCGCCCGCGGTGGTCGTCACCCCTACGCCGCCGACCCAGCCGCCAGCCGCCCAGCCGACCGGCGCAATGCGCATGAGCGCAAAGGCGCGGGAGCTGCTGCGCAAGCTCGAGAGCCTGTTCCTGTTCACCTACGACGACCAGACCGGCAAGGCGACCCACGTGTGGGTGAAGGGCGCGACGATCGGCTACGGCCACCTGATCGCCAAGGCGGAATGGGACACCTACAAGGGCGGCATCACCGAGGCGGGGGCTAACGCGCTGCTCGACACGGATCTGCAGCCCTTCGAGGCGGCGGTGAATTCGACCATCAAGGCGAAGCTCAGCCAGAACCAGTTCGACGCGCTGGTGATCCTCACCTTCAACATCGGCGCGGCCAATCTGGCCCGCTCTTCGGTGGCGAAGATGGTCAATGACCCCACCGCCCAGACCATGTATAAGACGCTGGAAGCGGCCTGGAAGTCCTGGAACAAGTCCCAGGGCAAGGTGATGCTGGGGCTCGAGCGGCGCCGGCAGTGCGAATGGAACGTCTATTCCCTGGGAAAATATGAGAAGAACTGGTGAGCGTTTTCCGGCCTGGCTGGCCGGGTGGGCGCTGGTGCTTGCGCTGGGCTTGCCCGCCGGCGTGGCGCTGGCAATCGACAACCCGGACCGGCCCGATCCGGTGGCCGAGTTTGCGTCCCGTGCGGGCGACTTTGAAACCCGCATCGCTGGCGCGGGGACGGACCGGGATGCTTTGGCGGTTTATGCCCAGTACGAGCAGTTTCTCGACCGGGAGCTGAACCTCGCCTACACCGCGCTGGTGCGCCAGGGCCGCGACAGCCGTCGGCAGGATCTGGTGCGCAGCCAGAAGAGTTGGCTGATCTTTCGCGACGCGGAGATGCGCTTCATCGCCAACAACTGGACGCCGCAGGATTTTGGCTCGTCGTCGGCCACGTCGCGGGCGGCGTACCGGGCGGCGCTGATCCGCGGGCGGGTGGAGACGCTGCTGGGCTATCTGCGCAGTTATCCGCCGGGCGGGCTCGTCGCGCCGGCTCACTGATCCGTGGCGGTCGGCTTGCGAGCCCGGACAAAGCGAAGCCCGACACCGATCGCGATCATTCCCAGCAATCCGGCCAGCAGCAGCTTGCCGAGGACCAGCGCCATCGGCACGCCCAGCGCCGACAGCACGCCGAAGCCGAGTTCAAAGCCCGCCATCAGCTGGGCCCTGAGCTTCTGGCGGGCGGCGTCGAGCATGGCGCCGGTCAGGCCCAGTCGCGGGCCACGAGGAAGTCGGTGTACAGCCGGGCTTCGGGGCTGCCGGCTTCCGGGTGCCAGTCGTAGCGCCACTTCACGATGGGCGGCATGGACATGAGGATGGATTCGGTGCGCCCGCCGGACTGCAGGCCGAACAGCGTGCCGCGGTCGAAGACGAGGTTGAATTCGACGTAGCGGCCACGACGGTAGGCCTGGAAGTCGCGCTCCCGCTCGCCATAGGGCGTGTCGCGGCGGCGTTCGACGATGGGGATGTAGGCCGGCAGGAAGGCATCGCCGACGCTGCGGGTCATGGCGAAGGCGGCGTCGAAATCCACCTTGCCGTCGGCGCCGTGGTCGTCGAAGAACAGGCCGCCCACGCCGCGGGGTTCGTTGCGGTGCTTGAGGAAGAAGTAGCGGTCGCACCAGTCCTTGAGGCGCTGGTATTCGGCGTCGCCCCAGGGCAGCACGGCGGCCTTGCAGGTGGCGTGGAAGTGGCGGACGTCTTCCTCGAACGGGTAGTAGGGGGTGAGATCCATGCCGCCGCCGAACCACCACACGTCGTCCTTGCCGGGAGCCGAGGCGATGAAGAAGCGCACGTTCATGTGCACGGTGGGGCAGTACGGGTTGCGCGGGTGGAGCACCAGCGAGACGCCCATCGCCTCGTAGCTGCGGCCGGCGAGTTCGGGCCGGGCAGCGGTGGCGGAAGGGGGCAGGCCTTCGCCCATCACGTGGGAGAAGTTGCAGCCGCCGCGCTCGAAGAAGTTGCCTTCCTCGATCAGGCGGGTGAGACCGCCGCCGCCGGCGGGGCGGGTCCAGCTGTCGGTGACGAAGGGCTTGCCGTCGAAGGCTTCGAGGGCGCCGACGATGCGGTCCTGAAGGTCGAGGAGATAGGCTTTGACAGCGGCGCGGTCAGGCATGGGTGGGCTCCGGGGATGGAAAAAACCGGCCAGCGGCCGGCAGAGATCAGGCGCCGGGAATGAGGCGCTTCGAGTAGGTGTCGCGATCCATGTCGCGGGCTTCGGAGGTGATCTGCACCACCTGCGGGCCAGGTGCGACGAGGGGCGCGATGGCGTCCACCAGGGCGGCGGTGAGGCGCTGCTTGGTGGCGCTGTCGCGACCGGAAAGCAGGGCCAGCCCGGCGTGGATGAAGCCGTGATCGGCACCGCTGCCGACCCGGAAGTGCTCGACGGGCATCAGGCGGGCCTTGATGGCGTCGGCGGGGGCGAACACGCCGCTGGCCACCAGCGCGTCGGTGGCGGCGACCAGCACCGCGACCGGGTCGAACCGGCCGGCGATGTTGGTGCTGTACTCGATGCGCAGGTGGGGCATGGCTCAGCCCTTGCGGGCGACGGCGCGGTAGCCGATGTCGCGGCGGCACTGCATGCCGTCGAAGTGGATCTGGTCGAGCTGTTCGTAGGCGAGTTTCTGGGCGCTACGCACGTTGTCGCCCAGGGCGGTGACGCACAGCACGCGGCCACCGTTGGTGACGACCTGGCCGTCCTTTTCGGTGGTGCCGGCGTGGAAGACGTGCACGTCTTCCGGGGCGCTGGCGGGCAAACCGTGGATGGCGTCGCCCTTGCGGGGGCTGTCCGGGTAGCCGGCAGCGGCCATCACCACGCCCAGGGCGAAGCGGCGGTCCCATTCGGCTTCGATCTTGTCGAGCTTGCCGGCGATGGCGGCTTCGACGAGATCGACCAGATCGGTCTTGAGCCGCATCATGATCGGCTGGGTTTCCGG
>NZ_CALAYQ010000075.1:0-19166 GCF_937894855.1 uncultured Zoogloea sp. | reverse complement strand
ACCATTCCCTCCGGGTCTGATGTTATGCCTCAAACACAAAAATTCGGACAGGCTCCCCACCCGACGTTGATGAAACCCGACCCCCAAGGGGGATGCCGCCCACCCCCTGCGGGTAGAAACGCTCATCGACTTCGGCCTCGGCCAAGCCGACTTCGCCTCGACGCCACCCGACGTCGCCTCAAAATGAGTCGGCATGAGGGTGGCGGCGACCCCCTCGGGGGGGTGCGGACAGGGTCGATGGGGGTCAGCGGGAGCCGATGTCGATGAGCCATCACCCGACGTCGGCGCCCGCGAGGTCGGGCACGATTCAACGGAAGGCAACGCCCCTGAAGGCAGCCTCGCCTGCGCAGACCACTCGCCCGACGCGGATGGACGAACGCTAAAACTAGTGGACGGTGCACACCATGCACACACCGAGAAATACACATTTATTCTTTAAAAACATGAACATTAGCATCGCTACAGCCTGCAAAAACAGGCGTCAAAAACAGCCATTCCGGCCCATACATATCAACGGGTTGCAGCGCTATTCCGAACACTTTTGACAGTCTTCAGGGCCGGCCAAATAGACACTCACCACACTGAACTGTTGATTGTAGAATGTCGCCCGAAATGACATACGGGCGCACTTGTCGCGTCCAAACAACGGGGGAATCGGATGCACAACATCAACAGGAAGGCGCAAATCCTACGCGCCGTTGCCGCCGGCAAAACGCTCAAGAATGCCGGTGAAGAAGCAGGCATCAGCGCCGGCCAAACGGTCAACAACCTGCATCGGATCTGCAGGGCTCTCGGCCTTCCGTACGACCTCAAGGCCATCCGATCCAATCCAGAATACCTTTCCAGACTGGACAAACTCCTAAGCAACCCAGCCAGCGGCCTCCGCTCCCTACTCGTGGATCGGCTGGTACAGGCTCTTCTCCTGAGCACAAAAGCCGAGCTCACGCCCGAGTACGTCTCCAACCTGACAGCCAGTGACTTAATCCGGAGCGGAATTACTCTCGGCGCAATTGCCGAGATCCAGGAGTGGCTGCAGGGATATGACCGCTCATTGCGAAGGAAGGCACCTGAGAGCGACGAGGAGATCCGCGAGGTCCGCCGAGCAATTTCCCTCTTGAACGCCTTCTACTTCGACACTGACCGCCTCGAGGTGCAGTACGACAACCTGACGGGAAAGAACGATGAGGAGCTCTGCGAATTGCCCTGCGACGAAGAAGAAGGAGCCGAATAATGGGCCAAGCAAAACGCCGGGGCACGCAAGAACAGCGGACTCAGCAAGCCAGGGAAAAGATCGAGGCGCTACGGCCTGACTCGCTCATC
This sequence comes from uncultured Zoogloea sp., assembly GCF_937894855.1. Lineage (NCBI taxonomy): Bacteria > Pseudomonadati > Pseudomonadota > Betaproteobacteria > Rhodocyclales > Zoogloeaceae > Zoogloea > uncultured Zoogloea sp. The sequence continues at coordinate 17,846 of NZ_CALAYQ010000075.1, read as the reverse complement.
TGCAACAACTGCCAGCACCCGATCACCGAGGTGCACGAAATGCCCACGCAAGGCATGGATGGAATTGAGGCCGCGTTCGCTGGGATTTGCCACGAATGCAAGTCCGACACGTACGCCATCAAGGGCGACCCTCGCGCAGTCGCCCTTTTTTACGCCTACCTGCAGGAGCAGAGCAGCGGCCGGGCCAAGATGGGCCTGCAGCCCATCCCGGCAAAACTGGCCGGCGACTAAGCCAACCGCTCACTGTCGATCAGCCTCCACCACCCGCTGGCAGGCCGCTAACTGCCGGGCGACGTCGTCGGCATCGCTGGCGAGCTCGAGAAGAAATCCAGCAGCCGCTGCCGAAAGCTCGCCGGGCGCTCGACCATCACGTCCGGCGGCGCCGGCGCCAGCCTGGGCGGCGGGATCTCCACAACCCGCAGCGGTACTGTCGGGGTCGCGCAGGCGCAAAGTGCCAGCGCGAAGAGCGGCGCGATCCGCCGCTCGAACCTGATTCGCTTCATTGATCCTCCGTTGGTAATCCGTTGAGACGTCTGCAAGGGCCTGGGCGTGGCGCTGCTCGGCGGTGCGGGCCTGCAGCTGCAGCACCTGCACGCGCTCGGCCAGGGCCTGAGCGGTGTCGAGTTCCCGCGCGAGGGCATCGGCGCCGGCATGCTGGGCGCCATCAAGCCACCCGATCACGCCCGATGCCGTACACAGCAGCACGATGGCCAGCGCCCGCCAGGGCCAGGGGATGACGGCCGTCAGCACGGTCAGGCCCCCATCACCGGCACGTACTTGGCCCGGCGCACCACCATCACATTGCGCACGTGGGTGCGGTTGATGTCGAAGGCGCTGAGGCCGTAGCCCTGCCACTTGGCACGGCTCTTGGTGGAGTGGTGTTCCACATGACCAAACCACTGGCTCGGGTCGCAGCCGGCCACCTGGGCGCACAGGCGCCGTTCGGCCATCACTCCGCCCTCGCCCCCGTTGTAGGCCGCATCGCACATAGCCAGGGCGTTGTAGTCGTCGCGCACCAGGCGCGAGAGGCGCGCGTAGCACGTTCGCACCTTCACCACCACGGCGCGCAGCTGCAAGCGCGGGTCGTAGCGGTTGGCCCACGTCCAGGCAGCGAGCGACGGATCAAGGCGTGACACCTCGGCCAGCGCGTCAAAGCGCAGCCGGCCATCCGCCGTGTAGGCCCGGGTGAACTGCCCCAGCCCGACGCCCTCCTCCCGGCTGGTCTTGAGGGTGGCCCGCTCGCGCCAGCCGCTCTCCTGCTCGACCAGCGCCCCCAGCATCGACGGCATGCCCATGCCCGGCCAGCGGGCCACGATCTCGGCCTGCAGGGTGGGCAGGTGCGTTACCGCGCCCGGCGGCATGGGCGCAGCAAAGGCCCGGGGCGCAACGGCCAGGAAGAGCAGCCCGGTGAGCAGGCACAGCCCCAGGTAGGCGATCCCGGCCGCGATGTTGCCGCGCTGGATCTGCTCGGCCAGATCCTTGCCACGCACCGCCTCGGCAAACGCCCGGCGCAGCGCATAGACCACCGGCGCCGCCACCAGCACCCCGACCAGCGTGCGCAGCTGCTCGGTCACCTGCAGGCCACCCGACGGGTCGCCCGCCAGATACCAGCCGCCCACCACCAGCACGGCCACCCACAACACCCAGAAACGAACCGACTTCACCATCACATCACCCCCATTTTCTTGAGAAGAATCGTTGCCAGCAGCCCGGCCCCAAAGCCCACGAGCCCGATCGTCCAGCCGGACGTGAGCTTCTGGACGGGCTGCGCCTGTTCGAGGTCGCGCAGCCGCGCCTCAAGGTTTTCCGGGAGGGTTTGCTCAAGGTCGCGCACCCGCTCGGAGAGTTTGGAAAGGGCCGAGAAGGCCCGGTCGAGTGCCGACGACACCGTCTGGTGGCGCTCCTCGAGGACGGCCAGGCGCACCACCGCGTCGGCCATCTTCGACATGGCGCTGCGGATCTCGCGCACGTCCTCCCTCACGCCTTCCAGCGCCTCCTGCACCTGCCCAATGTTTGGCTCTGCCACATCACCCCCTGAAAAAGAAAAAACCCGCCGGAGCGGGTTTCAAACACGGTGCAGACGTCTGCACGCCTATGCAGCCACCGCCACGCCGATCGCGTCGAGGTCAGCCTCGGCCTGGGCGGCGAGGATCTCGCCATAGCGCGCCCGGGCGCCGTTGATCTCGGCCTTGAGCGCCGCAAAGGTCTCCACCGCGGTCTGCGCCGGCGCCTGGCCGGTGAGCAGCGCATCGAGCAGTTCGCGCACCGGGCGCGCCTGGCGCGCCTCGGCGGTGGTGATCTCCTGCAGCACTGCATCGGCCATGGCCGTGCGGCGCGCCAGAAAGACCGCCGCCGGCGTCGGCACGCCCACCCACCGCCACACGGCGGGCTCCCAGATCCACGTCAGATCGTCGGTTTCCATCGGCGCCTCCGGAATGTGCTCCACCAACTGCCCGTGATCGACGCGGTAGCGCCGGACATCCAGCGACGGGCCGTCATACACCCAGGCAAAGAAGCCGGCCGGCGTCATCCGCTCGATGTACTCCGCCGTCGGCCCGCCGATGAACTGCCCGGTGAAGAAGCCGTCGGCCCCATAAATTGCGGCATTCACTTTTTGATCACCTCCATTCGGGTGTCGTGCTTGAGATAAAAGTAGGTGGCCCCTGAAAACTGCAGGATCACCCGTAAGTTGGCGCCGGGCGCCAGGATGATGGTTTTGGAAATCGAGTACGGGCGCGCGTCCGATGCCGTGTAGCTCGACACCTGAAAGTCCGAGATCAATTCCTGATCCGGCCCCCAGGGTAGGCCCAGCCCCGAGCCCGAGCGCGCGCCGGTATGGGCAATCACCCGACCATGGATGTCGGTCGCGCCATCCGGCCACAACATCCCGGACGAGGTGATGGTGATCGTTGCACCGTGCGCAAACTCGTCGAGAAGGTCGAACACCGCCACACCCTGCCATTGCCCACCCAGGATCGACCCGTAGTCGTTGTGCCAGTTCTGCAGCACCACAGTGGTCGCACGGTCAGCCAGGTGAGACGTACCGATCGCCAGCTCGTCGATGTAGGTCGCCGAGTTGCCCGGATCGATCTTGCCGCTGATGTTCTTGCCGAACTCGGCCCCCACCGTGGCGTTGTCCTCGGGCTTGCCGGCGCCGCTGACACCACCCCAGGTGGCCGTGTCGCCCAGCCCTGCCCCATCCACCAGCTGGTCGGTGTTGGTCACCGTCCGTGCGCCATCCGACCAGGGCGACAGTTCGGTCTGGCCCGGCAGGGCCTCGCCGAGGAAGCACTGATCGATGAACATGTACGGATCGGCGGCCCAGCAGTCTCTGAGCTGCGCGCAGAACACCGCCGACACGGCACCAGCGGGTGCCTCGGCGAACCCGCCGGTCTTCTTCCAATCCTCCAGTCGGGTTCCGCCCACCTTCTCCGACGCATTCATCCCCACCACGTCCTGACGGATGAGTGAGTCGGCGCCGTTCAGCCAGTTGATCGCCACGATGACGGTGCCACGATGGGCGCCGGTAAGGGCGTGCGCTTCCAGGCGCTGCCCCGGGCGCACCGGCAACTTCTGGGGCCAGGACAGCCATTCCGGATAGCGGTCCGCGTACGCACCGCGGATGTGCGCGTACCGGCTGGCGCCACTGGTCAAGTGCCATACGCCCGCCTGCTCCGCACCGAACTCCACATCCACCGGCGTCACGCCGGGAGACGCCCATGTGCCCGAATACCACCCGTCGTCGTTGCCATTCGCAAGTCGTCGCGACGAGTTGTAGAGCCGATTGACCCCGGCCACCGCGGCGGCCGGCGGCGCGCCCAACGTAACCGTGACGCGCAGCCCCGTGTCGCTGTGGATGCCGCTGCTGTCCCGCAGCCTGGCCTCGAAGGTCCAGGTGCCGGCGCCCGGCACGCTGGCCTCCGCCCGGCCCGCCGCGTAGATCGACGTGCCCAGCACGGTCATGGCCGCCCAGGGGGTGGCCGAGCTTGCCGCATAACGGACATCGATGTAGCCCACGTCCGGCGGCACCTCGGCAACCGTCCAGGTCACCACCCGCGTGCCATCGGGCAGCGCGCTGACCGCAAAGCCGGTGACCGCCGGCGGCGGCGCGTACCGGCCGGCGATCACGTGCGAGGCGCCCTTCACGGCCGAGGGCCGAACCTGCCCGGCACCGTCGTAGCCGACCACCACCACCGTCACGGTGCCGGCGTCCGGTACGTCGAGCCGTACAGACGAGTTGTCCACCAGCCCGAGGTCGATCCACGTCCCATCGTCGATCCGGTACTTCACACGCCGGGACGAGACGTAGCCGGTCTCGGACCACGACACGGTGAGCCTCACCGCGTAGCCGGCGCCGGCGGTCACCAGCTCCTCGGCAAACGACAGATCGGAGAGGGTCGGATCGGACGAGGTCCACTTGCGCACCGGCGCCGGGCTATAGGTGCCCGACTCGGCCGCGTAGTACTCGTCCGGGTCGTCCATGGCCGTGATGCGCACCTCGTGCATCGAGGTGGGGCGGATGTCGGTGATCTTGACCCGCTTGCCCGGAGTCGGCTGGTAGTCGGCCAGCCAGCGCCAGTCCACCGGGTTGTCACTGTCGGGCGCCACCGGCAGCGGATCAATCAGGGCGATCGAATCCACCTCCCCCGCCTGATACTGCACCCGGCAGGTGTGCATCGCGCCCGTGGGGTCGACCACCGTGACCCAGCTACCGGCGCCATCAAGCGTGATGGCCCGGTCCAGCTGGAGCACATGGGTCGTGCCGGCCACGAGGCGCCCGGAAGTGCCCCACTGGGTGAGGTCGTGGGACAGCGTCACCACGTCACCGCGGGTGACGACGAGCCCTTCCATGTCGGTCACCCACGACACCTGACGGACCCGGTAGATCTGGTGCGCCACCTGCAGACGACACTCGCGGATCGCCTGCTGGAAGCTGGTGCAGCCCCACAGCTCAATGGCGGCCGGCTTGGTGGGCGTGGTCACGCCCGGCGCCTTCACCCGCACGGTGTCGGTCTGGTAGTCGTTGGCCTCATCCACGTAGGTGAGCGTGATCTCGTCGGCCGCGGCCTCTGAGCCATAGACCACCTCGAAGCTGCCCCGCTTGATGTTCGAGGGGCCGAACACCGCCACGACCGGCTGGTCGGCCGCGTCCCACAGCACGCCAAGCCGCCCGGTGCTCCAGCTGGGCGAGCCCCGGCCACAACGGCAGATGGCCTGCAGGATGTCCCACACGCTCTTCGACGAGTCGATGTGCAGGTTGCAGCGCAGGCTGTTGGCCACGCACCAGGCACGCCACGCGGCGATGGCCGGCAGATCGAGCTCGACGTCGGCCATGCCGGCACCCCACACGAGCCGCCCTTCGGCCCGGTAGCCCCGGGCAAAGAGCAGGAACAGATCCGCCGGGTTCGACGAATACACCCCCGGCGCCACCGGCTGGGAGACGATGCCCGAGATCGTGGAGAGCGTGCCGTTCAACTGGCCCGACGCCCGCACCTTGACGGCCAGGAAGCACTGGCCGGTGAAATCCCCCTCCTGCGACTGATAGCTGCGCACGGACGTCAATGTGATGTCGGCGACGGCATTGCTGTCGGTTTCGTCGGGCGTCACCCGGAAGCAGCGCACTTCGTACTGGCCCCGGCCCACCTCCGTGTAGAAGGTCTGCCGCATGGGCGTGGCCTGCGACAGCCTGACCGTCATCTGGGCCGAGGGCTGGAGCTCCCAGTCCGGCGGGGCCGGGTCGGAGACGGGCCTCTCGGAGTACGGACGCCAGCGCCAGCCGTCCACCCCGTCGGTATGGGCGCCCGCCCAGCGGCTGACGTCGAACTCGGTCTGAATCCACACCAACCCGCTGGGGTTGCCTTCCCAGTCGACGGCCTGCCCCCAGTCGCCCCTGGACCAGTAGTGCGAATAGAAGGACGGCACCGGCATCTGTCCGAGGGGAAACCAGCGGTCACCGCCCACTGCCCGGTATTCGAGCTGAAAGACGGCCGTGTTCTGCTGCAGCCCCTTGCTGCCGGCGCGGTAGGCGACGAACTGCATGTCCACCTCGATCCGCGTGGTATCAATGCTGGTGGTGCGGATGATCGGGCCGCCGGCCACGGTGACAGACCCACCGGCCACCGAGTCCACGTTGTAGGGCATGAGCGCCGGCATGGCGTCGGTGGCGTATTCGAGGGTGACGTCCTGGTAGTCGGACAGCGGCGTGTTGCCGATGCGCAGATCCTCGACGCGCAGCGACCCGTGGGCACCGTGCATGCCCACATGAAAGACTTGATAGATGTATTGGTCCTCGCCCTTGTTCACCGCGTACGGGCGGCTGGCCAGATCGAAGAACACCCGATGCCGGCCCAGGGTAAGCCCGAGGGGCTCATACGGCCGGGCCTGGTTGCTGCCACCGGCGAGGCTGTAGGTGGAGGATTCCTTGACCGTCGACATGGCCCGGCCGAGGTCCACCTTGGGCCGCGGCGTGAGCGCCGAAATCGCCATCGAGCCGAGCACGGTCACGGCCGCCGTGCCCAGCATGGCCGGGGTGAGTGCCATACCGGCCATGTAGGTGGTGGCGGCGATGCTGCTGCCGGTGAGGCCGGTCGCCAGCGCCATGCCCAGGTAAGGCGCCGCCACCATCAGGGCGATCATGGCGACAATGGCCACCACCTGGGAACCGTCGTCGCCAGCCACGGCCGCCCGCACCGAGATGAGCGTACCAGGCTTGGGCTTCACCCGGCCCAGCCACTCCCGCGGGATGACGGTGCGATCCACGGCCACGATGACCGGGCCGGACAGATCCACCCCGAGGCGGGTCAAGTAGTCCTGCAGCGACTCGGCGCCCGTCGGCGGATCGAACGCCACCACTCGGCCCTCGCCCGCGATCAGCGGGTGCGGCGACCAGACGAGCGCGGCTTGCCGATGTGCAGACGCCTGCACGCCCGGCGGTTGAGTCATGTCCATGCGTAATACCCTTCAATCTGTAAACCGAATCGGCCCATGTCCCGGACCCGCATCGCCGTGGCCCGACCCGCCGAGCGGGTGGTGTGCAGAATCCAGCCCTCCCCCGCCCGCTCGAAATACGTGCCCACGTGCCAGGGCCGGGCGAGGCTGCCCCGGCGCATCAGCACGATCGCCCCTTCCACCGGCGCATCGAGGCGCTGCGCGTGATCGGCCTTGATCACGGCGACCATGGCAGCCCCCTCGGACGGGCCGTCCGGACGCTCGGCCGGGATCACCACCGCGCGGCCGAACACCTCGCGCTGCACGTCGGCGGCGAGCGCGGCGCAGTCGTAGGCGCCGGGCACGTAGGCGCGCCCCAAATAGGCCTCGCTCCAGTGCGCCATCAGAAGATCCCCGGCATGGTCTGGGGGTCGGCCCGCATCTGCACAGCGGGGACGTCGAGCAGCCGCGGAAAGCCCAGCTCGCCCGACACCTCGGTGGCCGTAGCCCTCAGGTTGTTGAGGTACATGCTGATCTCCCACTCGATGTTGTTGGGATGCGAGCGCAGCACCTGCATGAGCCGCACCCGGGCGTTGCGACCGCCGGCCGACTGCTCGACCCACTGCATCAGCTCCCGGCCGACGTTGTCCACGGCCAGCTCGGCCCGCGGCTGCTGGCCCTGCACCTCGTCCGGTAGCCGCACTCGAAAGCCCATCGCCACGAAAACCTGCCCATTGCTGAGCAAATCCTGCGTGTCACCCACCACCCGCACAGGATCGGGCAGGTCGGGGTGGGTGATTTCCAGCAGCACCAACGGCGGATCGCCGCTGGAGGTGGCGTGCAACTGCCGACGAGCCCTCATCGAATAACTGCGTGCCATTACTGCCAGGTCTCCAGGGTCAAGGTCATACGCCAACCCCCGTCGCGCGCCAGCGGCCGGACGGGCGAGGCATCGCCCAGCTCGCCCTTCGCGATGCGGGCGCGCCGCGTGGTGCCGGTAACGGGGTCGGCCCAGTCAAACCACTGGGACCCCTGCTTGATGTCGTTGCGAAACCAGTCGATGAAGGCGCGGTAATCCGCCCGAGAGCGAAAGCCCACCTCCACCGGCCGGCGGACCATCACCCGGGAGCGCACCACCACGACCTTGGGCGGGCCGCTTTCCATCTCGGTGCCCATCACGCCGGATTCGCGCTGCTCGGCAAACGGCCGGAACTTCAGCCGTGCATACGTCGGCCAGGTGGCCATGTCACCCTCCCAGGGCCTGACGGATCGGCCCGTTGTTGTTGAGATCCCGCAGAACCACCTGCACCACCAGCCCCTCCGCGTCGAAACGTGGCGTGGCGCTGACGGCCTGGCTGGCCTGACTGGTCTGGTTGATGAGTTCCACCCGCACCGCCTGCAGGCCAGCGCTGGTGCCACCCTGCTGGGCGATCACGCCGAGGTCGCCCGACGACGTGCGGCGCAGGGGCAGAATTGCCTCCGGCCCGGCCTCGCCCATCACCCCCGTACCCCCGGCAAAGCTGAAGGCCGTGGCACCAGACACCACGCCGCCGGTAGCGAAGGCCATCAGCCCTGCAGACCCGAAAGCATTACCGTGGGCCGATGGCACAAAGAGGTTGCCCAGCGCGGCTCCCGCCTGCTTCCCCAGCTGCGCCATCACCGACTTGAGCGGCGACATCAGCCCGTCCGCCACCGCCCGGAAGAGCGTGGTCTTGATCGTGCTGCCGATGGCGTCGGCAAACACCTTGGCAAAGGGCTTGCCGTCCTGGAACCCCTGATAAATGGAGTCCGTCATGCTGCGGGCAATGTCATCGCCCGCACGCTTCCAGGCCTCAGCAGATTCCCTTGCAGCAGCATCCGCAGCCTCTTTCGCCTCTTTGCGCCGCGAAGTTTCGGCAATCTGCCGACGCAGCTTTACTTCCTGCTCAAGCAGCGAAACCTGATCGTCAGACACGCCGTTGGCACGAGCAATAGCTGCCGCCTCCTCGATCCGCGCGGCAACGGTGGTGTTGATCTGGGATTCCGTCATCCCGTAGAAATCGGTCTCCTTTTCCAGATCGGCGAGCTTCTCGCGGAGCGGCGAGAGCGTGCGGTCGTAGGCCTCGCGCAGGGTTTCGTCGGCCTTGGCGGCCATCTCGGCGGCTTGCGCGGCATCGAACTGGGCGAGGGCCGTTTGCCGCCAGGTCTCGGGCATGTCCGCCCAGCCGGGCGAGGTCATCAGCTTGTAGAGCGTGGTCTGGGCCTCGCCCAGCCCCATGGCCTTGATCTGGGCGGCCTCCATCTGGTCGCCCAGCGCCTTCATGGCGTCACCCCAGGCCTTGGCGGAGTCGGCGCGGGGGTCTTCAAAGGTGTCCTTGGCGGTGCTGGACTTGCCCTTCCCCTTGTCGCTGTCGTCCTTCAGCCGAAAACCCGAGACGTCCCTCTTGCCGCTGGCGATGTCGCCCACGCCCAGCTGAGCGGCAAGCCCGTCGTTGGCGGCCTTCGCGCGGGACTGATAGAAGGCCAGCAGCTTCTGCTGTTTGGCGAGCTTGGCCTCGATGTCGTTCTGCACGCCGGCCTGCTTGTCCCAGTCCGAGAGGTCCTTGAGCTCGTTGTTGAGCCCCTCGATCGCCTTCTTGGCGCCGGAGACCTTCTCGTCCCAGGTCTCGGTGCGGTTCCACGTGCCCTGCATCTGGCCGAGGGTGGCCATGAAGCCCAGGCCTGCAGCCCGGGCATCGTTGAACTCGTCGATCATCCGGTTGATGGCCGGGATCACGCTGTTGCCCACGGCGACCTTGAAGTCCTGAAACGAGCCGTTGAGGCGCTTCATCGACTTGTCGAACTCGTCGGCGGCGTCGATCTGGGTCTGGGTGATCCTGGTGTAGCGATTGCCCACCTCGGCCACGTCGTTGAGGACGGGGATCAGCTTCGCGCCCTCCTTGCCAAAGAGCGCGGTGGCGAGAGCAGCCTTGCCACCGCCGTCCTCCACCTCCTGCATGGCCTCGGCGATGGCGATGAAGGCTTGGTCGGGCGCCATGGCCTTGACCTCCGAGGCCTTCAGCCCGAGCTCGCTCAGCGCCCGGCCAGCATCCGAACCGGACGTGTCGGCGTCGTTGAGCGACTTCACCAGCTTGCCGATCGGCCCCTCCAGATCGGCAAGCTGAGTGCCGGAAAGCTGGGCGCCGGCGCGGATGCGCGACAGGCCGTCGGCGGTGGCGCCGAACGAATCCTGCAGATCCTTGAAGGTGCCGGCCACCTCGGTGGCCTCCTTCACCCAGCTGGCGATGGCGCCCACCGACAGTGCCGCTGCGAGCGAGGCGGCAATGTTGCTGCCCATGCTCGACACCTGGGCGTTGATGCCCGCCATCCCCTTGCCGGCGGTAGCGCGGGCCTGTGCCCAGGCCTGGGCGGTGCCGTCCTTGCCCAGGATGTTGTAGACGATGTCCTTGATGGTCATCGGGTCAGCCTCCGTTCATCACGCGCCGGCCGGCACGCTCAAGGGTTTGCAGGGCGCCGAGCAGATCGGCGTCCGCGTTGATGCCGAGGCGGGCCTCGACGATGGGAATGGATGGGTAATGCAGCCCGAGGAAGCGGAGCCCGCCGACAGGGGTGGCCACCGCCTGCCATTGGGTCTGGAGGGCATCGAAGAGCCGGAGCGCGCTCCAGTTCTCGGGGAACACGACGATGCTGTCCTCCTCGTCGTAATCCCCCTCCTCGAAGCCCGCCTCGGCGAGGGCGCGACTGTCGGGCTGCGGGCGGCACAGCGCCTCCGCAGCCTCGGTCAGTTTTTTTCGCGATGCTCGCCACAGCCGGACACGTAGCGCGCGAGGAAGGTCTGCACCGCGCCGTCGTAGTCGTCCAGCACCTCGGCGAAGGCCGCCGCGGACACCGGGATCGGCACATCGTCGCCGTCGACCAGATCCCAGCCCCGCACGACGCTGCACAGCCGGACGGAATCCGGATCGGAGACCGGCCGCGAGACCCACTCGTGCAAGGCCTGCGGCCCCTTGTACTCGACCACGAACACCACATCGAGGGTGTCGCCACCCTCGCGCTTGAAGGTCACCGGCAGCTCGAACGGCGGCGACTCGCGTTTTACGAAACGGGCGCCCATGAGATCAGTACCGCGAGACGCCGGCGGACAGGATGGCCATGTCCACCTGCAGGAGCATGGTCTTGTTCTGCTCCACCGAGGGGCTGTCGCCCACGGAGAGCACGCCCGAATAGAAGATCGAGCGGCCGTTCTTCAGGCTGAGCCGGAAGGCGGTCTCGACCTCCTCATCGGAGAGGCGCTTGAGCACCGGATACCAGGCGGCGTCGGGATCGTCCTTGATCTGGAAGCCGAGCTTCTTGGCACTGCGGATGGTGCGTTCCTGCTCCTCGACCTCGGAGTCGAGCCACTGGTTGGTTTCGTACTGCTGCTCGCCGCCCTCGACCTTGAAGTTGGTGACCTTGGGCAGGGTCGTGAAGCCGGTGATCTCGGTGAAGATGCCGACACCACCGCCGGGCACGAAGAGATTCTCGTTGTCGGTGTCGATACCGGTGAGGGTCACATGGGCACCGGACACCGACTGGACCTTGGCCACCTTGCCGAGCAGTCGGCCCCAGTTGACCTTGAGGATGCCCAGCTTGCCGGCGGTGAGGCCGTGGTCGGCGGGAAGATCGGCGACGGCCGGGCTGGCGTTGCTGATGGCACTGATCGCCAGCGCAGCACCGAACGCGGAGCCGACCGAAAGGGTTGCACCGTTGGGAATCATGTACAGCTCTCCTAAGTGGATTGAGGGTCTGCGGATGCGGGCAGGTAGCGCACCGCGTAGGCGAGACGAATCTCGCCGGCCGGCTTCTCGAGGTCGGCCGAGGCGCCGATCCGCATGCCGGAGTAGGAAACGGACTCGACGAGCCCTTCGAGGGCCGCTGAGCCAGAGGCCTTCATGGCCTGTTCGACTTCCAGCGCGATCTGGTCGAGCACATCGTCGAGCTCGTCGGAGTGCTTGGCGCGGCCGATGACCAGCAAGGTCAGGTCGCGATCGTCGGTTTCGTCCTGCAGGTCGAAGCCGCTGGCGTCCTCGGCATTGGTCTCGATGATCAGCGCCGGCAGCCTGGCGTCCGGCAGCGGCCCGGGCCGCGAGGTAAAGACGTTGGCGCCGGTGGTGGGCAGGTCCAGCAGGGCCGCTTTCACGGCCTGCCGGATCTGGGTTCGGAGGTGGGCCATGGTTCAGGCCTCCCGGAGCCGGAGCGCGACGACGCCGTCACCGTCGGTGGTGATGACGCCCACGACGAAGGCCTTGCCGCGAAACACGAGGGGCGACTCCTCCGTCAGCCCTTCGGGCAGTTCGTCCTCCAGCACCTCCAGGGACGGGGCATAGCCCTGCATGCCCAGCGCGTCGTCCGCCTTGTGGCTGTAGATCGCCTGCACCGGATCGGCGCCGGCGATCGAGACCGGCTCGCCGAACTCATCCAGCAGCACACGGAAGGCCTCGACGGCATCGTCGCGCCAGGTCATTGAGGCTCCCCTTCGCCCTCCTCCTCGTCGTCCGGGTCCGGCACCGCATTGGCGCCCGCGGGGACGGCCGGCGCTGCGGCCTCCTCGCCGTCGGCGCGCACGGCCAGGCCGCGCGCCACGGCGTCGTCGCCGATCTTCTTGGAGACGTTCATCAGCTTGCCCGGCGGGTGGCGCTTGCCGTCCTGATCTTCCAGGGTGAGATTGGGAATGATCTTCATGGTCTTGATCCTCGAAATGACGCCACCCCGGTGGACCGGGGTGGCAAGGGGTTACAGCACGGTGGCGCGCAGGGTGCCGTTGGGACGGGACGGATAGGCCAGCGGCGCGGACTGGGTGAGCAGGTAGCGCACGCTCGGGTCCTTCTCGACCCAGGACTTCGGGAAGTACGGCAGGGCCTGGTAGCCGGCCTCTTCGTCCTTGATGGCGCCGTAGGCGCGCACGCCCTCGATCTGCGGACCGGTGAGGATCACCGTGCCGGCGGGGATCATCGGCTTCTCTTCGCCGGTGGCCGGGTCGAGATACCAGTCGGCATAGACGATGATGGTGAAGCCATCGATGGTGCCCATCACGCGCCCACCGGGGGTGGTGACGGCCGAGAGGTCGAGGGCGGCGCGGTGCTCGTTGAGGGTGTTCCAGCGGTCCGCCACATAGGGGTTGTCGCGGAAGACCTTCCAGACGTCGGCGGTCATGGTGACCTCGGTGGCCGACACGCCGGACTTCTGCAGCATGAGCAGCGCCCAGTCCTGCAGGTCGTTGAGCGGATTGACGTCGGGGTCGGACCACTTGGCGCCGGCGAGCTTGGCGATGGTGAGGCCCGGGTCGCGCCCGAAATCCACCACCACGGTCTGGTAGCCGTCGCCGGACAGGGTGATGGTGCCGGAGTACAGCGCCGAGGCGGCCATCCACTCCATGCGGCGGGTGATCATCGAGATCTGGTCGGAGAGCTCGGTGCGCAGATTGATCTGGATGCGCTCCATGGGCGAGATCGCCCCGCCGATCTGCTCGCCGATGGCGCGCTTGAGCGGGCGGCTCGGGTCGAAGACGCGCTTGTCCTTCACGTAGGCCGGACGCACGTTGTTGGTCTTGTAGCCCTTGGAGGTGACGATCTTGCCCTGCACCAGCGGCGAGACCAGCGGCGCCAGCCGGCGGGCGCCGCCTTCGACGTCGAAGTAGATCTCCTCGGTTTCGCTGCGCTGCTCGATGCGGAAGTAGCGGTCGAGCAGCCAGGACTGGGCGGCAGGCAGGTAGGCAACCACCTGCGCCAGGACGGCGGTGTCAAAGATGTTCATGGTGAGTTAAACCCCTGCTTGGACGGTGACGGTCTGGATGCCGACGGCGCGCAGCGCGTCGGAGACGGTGGAGAGGGTGTGGCCGGTGCCGAGGATCAGCGCCGCGCCGTTGAACACGCCGCCGAAGTAGGCGACGGTGGCCTTGTCGCCAGCCGAGGCGTCGGTGTCCTCGGCGAGCACGACGGACGGGACTTGCGAGCCGTCAGCCGCGGCGGCCAGCGACTTCACGTACTTGCCCGAGGCGGTGATGCGGCCGAGCACGGTGCCACGCTCCAGGCTCTGGCCGGACGCGAGGGTGATGCCCTTGCCGAGCAGGTCGTCCGCATCGTCGGCGATCAGGCGGTCGGGCACGTAGGTGCCCTCGGCGGCAAAGCGCGCCGTGGTCTTGAGATCCATGTGGATGGCTCCTGTAGGTGCCGGCGTGGCCGGCGGGTGACGGGGGTCGGGTGCTGCGGTGGAGGCTTAAGCGCGCTTGGCGGGCTTGCCAGCGTTGATGATCTGCAGGGCCAGCGCGCTGGCTTCCGCCTGGGGCGACTTGTCCTTGTCGTCGCCGCCATCCGGACCGACGTCCGGGTTCTTCACGCCGGCCATCGCCGCCGCGAGCGGGTTGGCCGAGGCGGCCGCCGCTTCCGCCGGCGAGGCGGCGAGCAGCTTCTGGACGGTGGCGGCGTCCAGATCGGATTCGAGGGCGAAGGTCTGGGCGAGCTTGGCGCGGCCCTGGGCCTCGGTGGCATTGAGGATGGCGCCGATGCGCGTGCGCTCGGCCAGCGCGCCGGCCTTGAGGCCTTCGGCGTGGGCGGTGGACTTGACCGCGGCAAGCTGCTCGGCGGTGAGGTTGTCGGTCTTGGTCGGGTCGGACATGTGAGGCTCCTTGCTGTTGGCAGGGTTGGTGGCGGAAGCCGCGGGGTTAAAGGCGTTGCTCGGTGCGGAGCCCGAGACGCCCCGCGCGGTGATGCTGGTTTCGAGGTGGGCGATGGCTTCGGCCAGCGACCCGATGTTGTTGGCGAGCCCCTGCTCGATGGCCGACGGCCCGGAGAACACCCGGGCCTCGGTGGCCAGTGCGCTGCCGGGCTCGATGCCCCGGGCGCCATCCACGTGATCGGCGAACATCAGGCGCAGGCGGTCCGCCTCGGCCTGGAACCAGGCGAGGGCCTCGCCATCGAGGGGCTCGTGGGGATTGCCGGCGGCCTTGTGGGCGCCGGAGCGGATCAGGGTGTAGACGTAGCCCTGGGCGGTGTTGCGGGCGCTCTGCTCCCGGTGCATGAAGATCGAGCCGATGCTGCCGGCGAGGCCCGTGGAGGGCATCCAGATCTCGTCCGCCGTGGAGGCCAGCAGGTAGCCGGCCGACAGGGCCTGCTCGTCGATGTAGGCCAGGGTGGGCTTGCCACCCCGCTCCGCCATCAGCTTGGCGGACAGGGCGAAGAGCCCCGCCACCTCGCCGCCCGGGGTGTCGTACCACTCGAGGATGCCGCGCACGTCCGGGTCGGCGTAGGCCTGAGAGAACAGGCTGTCGAGGCTGCCGTAGCTGGTGAGGCCCGACATCGCATCAAGCCCGCTGGCGCGCTGCACGAGGGAGCCCATCACCGGAATCACCGCGATGCCGCTGTCGGTCATCTGGTAGGGCTTGTCGGCGTAGCGACGCTGGGGGCCGATGGCGCTCGCCAGGGTCATGCGGGTCTGCCGCTCGGCAAACTCGGCGATCAGCTTCTCGTCGGGCATCGGCGCATGGCCGGATTCCCAGGCGCGAAACACGCCCTCGATCACCGTAAACTTGCTCTCGGCGATCATCAGCGGCGTGTTGTAGAGCTTGGCCGCAAGATGCGGGTACATGTGCATGGGGCGCTCCAAAAGCAAAACCCCGCCGGAGCGGGGTTTCGGGTTGTGTGCAGACGTCTGCACGGTCAGGCAGGGTCGTCGCCTTCGTTCTCGGGGCCGTCCTCGGGGGGCGCCGGGTTGTCGTCCTCGCCCTCCTCCTCGTCGTCCTCGGCAGGCGGCGGCGTGGTCTTGGCCGGCAGCAGACCCAGTCGGCGCCGGAGTTCGTTCTCCCGGGCCTGCTGGTGGAGCACCTCTTCCCAGTCGAGGCCCTGCTCCGCGCATTCGGCCTCCAGCGTGGAGAACCCGCCGTCGATCCGCATCGTGGCGGCCTGGGCTTCCTTGACCGGGTCCACCCAGCCGCGGCCGGCACCGATCCAGCGGGCGCTGCACCAGGCGGCGCGGTTCTCGTAGAAGTCCGGCGCCTCGACGAGGCCGAGGCTGACGGCTTCCTCGAGCCACAGCTCGTAGATCGGCTGCGCCCAGTAGTCCGACACCCAGGCCCGCCTGCTGCGGAAGTACCGCCAGGCCTCCAACAGGGCTGCCCGGGCGCTGCTGTAGTTGGTCTTGCTGAAGTCCTTCAGCAGCAGCTCGTACGGCAGGTTGAGGCCGGTGGCCAGGTGGCGGTGGGTGGCCTCCATGAAGGCGGCAAAGCCCGTCGCCGGTCGGGCCGGGTTGAAGGCACTGAGCTTCTCGCCCGGGTAGAGCGGGACGATCGCCCCGCTCTTGAGCTTGGCCCGGTTCTGCGGCATGGCCCGGGTGTCCATGTACGCCTTGGCCGTGGCGGCATCGCCGCCGAGCATCTCGAGCAGGTCGGAGAACTCCATCGGGCTCTCGACGAAGGCCGCGATCATGGCGTTGGTGACGGCCGCGTCGAGCTCGGCGCTGGCGTAGCGGTCCAGTTGCTTGAACTGCTGCATCACCGCCGAAAAGATCGGCTTGGCCCGGGTGGCCCCGGCCCGATCCACGTCGCCCGCGTAGATCACGCGCTTGCGGCCCCAGTCCGTGGTGGCCGGGATACCCTCCCACTCGCCGGCCATCCCCACGCCGGCGAAGCAGTCGCCCGGATGGGTCTTGCGAATCCAGTATTTCAGCGCCCGCCCGTACTGGTCGATGTCCATCCCGCCGCGGCGGTACTGGCTGTCCATCGCGTTGTTGGGGTTGGAGAGCCGGTCCGACTCCATCAGCGCGATCCGCGTGGCGAATCGATCCATCGGCTCGGGTTGCCAGATCGGCAGCGCCAGCAGGTCGCCATTGAGCAGCGCGCTCTTGTAGGCCAGCGTGGTGAGCCCGGCGAAGTTGTGCCGGCGGGCCGCGTCGCAGGTGGTGCTGCGCGAGTAGCTACGCCACAGCCCTTCGGTCTTGCGCGCCCAGGCATTGGCCCATTCGCTGTCTCGGCCCAGGGCGGCCCAGTCGGGCGTGGCCTGCAGGCGCAGGCCCGTGCCGATCACGTTGTCGGCGTGGGTCTGCACCGCGCCGGAGGCGATCCCGTTGTTGCGCGACAGATCCCGCGAGCGGGACACCAGCATCGGCAGCTCGGTGAGCAGGTCGGCGTCTGGCGAGCCGGACCACGGGCGCCAGCTGGCCAGCTGCTGGCTGGTCAGCGAGGCGCCCTCGTGGGCAAGCGCGGCCGCACGCGGGCGCCCCCCGCCGCGATTGCGCCGGGGCGTGACATTGAGCAGGGACATGGTTGAACCCGTCAGAAGAAGTTGTGGATGACTCGCCGGCCTCCACCCTGCCCGCTCGCCCGGATGATCTGGGCCTTGAGGTCGGTGATGTACGACTTGAGGTTGGCGATGTCGCTGGCCGAGTTGGCGTAGCCGATCGAGGTGCCGTTACGCGACACCGACACCTTGCGCTTGCCGATCTGCAGGTCGTGCAGCGCGGCTTCGGCTTCGGTGAGGCGCGTTTGAAGCGTCTGAATATCCGTCACACCCAGGCCCCTCCGTTCCAGACCTTGATCGTCACCGGAACCCACCCGCCGCCGACGTAGGCCTTCGGCTCTGCGGCGACATTTACCGAGCCGGTCCAGACCTTCACCGCGGCCCCGCCGAGGTTGAGGGTCACCGTCTGCGGGGCACCGACGGCGGCACCGTCGACGTAGAGCTGATACTGGAACGAGGTGCTGGCGCCGGTGTACTCCAGGGCGCCATCCTCATGGACGAACAGCGTGCCGGAGGACGGCGCCGAGGTGATCAGCGCCCGCACCTCCTTGCCGGCATCGGCGGGCAGCACCAGATCGTTGTAGAGGATCGAGGCGCCGGCATCGCCCGTGCCCGGGACGGCGCTGCCCAGCACGCCGAGGCCCGACACCCCGACCACCAGGGCGCCGACGA
>NZ_CALAYQ010000074.1:0-5976 GCF_937894855.1 uncultured Zoogloea sp. | reverse complement strand
CTGCGACCTTCGGGTTATGAGCCCGACGAGCTGCCAGACTGCTCCACCCCGCGTCGGAGAAACGCCATATTAGACAAGTCGAAATGCTGCGTCAAGCTTTTTTTGCATCATCACCATCAGGCGGTCGGATTCGTCATCAGGAAAGCCCGCCAACGCCGCGGCTTCAGCCCCGTGCCGACGTCTTGTCCGGCGCCTGCAGAAGCGCCGTTGTCGGCAGCCAGCCAAAGGTCTGGGCGGTATAGACCGACGCGCAGAGGCTCAGGAAGTTGCGAAAGAGATCGACCGGCTGCCGATCCATCGAATCGGTAAAGTCGAACTGGCTCCCGAACATGTGGAACTCGCCGCAGATGCTGTTGAAGAGGGTGTCGAAGAAGGCATCGCGGCGAGCCTCCGGCGCCTTTTCGGTGACAAGCTGCTGGAGCAGCGGCCCATAGGTGACCTTGGCCAGGGATTTGACGCTGCGGGCAAAATCGTCGGCGCGGTCGTCGGGGAAGTTCACCATCGTGATCTTGAATGACCGACCGTCCTTGGGATGTTTGGTGTGAATACGGATCTGCATGGTCGCGGCTGACAGCTGGGGGCCATTACTTAACGACCCCGGCCGGACGAGCTTGATGCCGGAATACCCGAAACGCGTCGCCTCACCCCAGATGCACTGCGACTGCCTGCCGTGGGTGGGCTGTGCGGCGCGCGCCAGCCCCGGGCCTCGACCACCGGCCCGCACGCCGCACAGCCCACCCACGGCAGGCAGTCGCAGTGCAGTTCGAAGTAGCGCGGCCCGGTCTGCACCTGAGCCGCTTTCGTGCGGACGGCTGGCGCCGGCTTCGCGGCGGCCTCCACCAGATCCCCCTGGGCCGGCAGCCAACGCTCGAAGGCCGCGAGATTGGGAACGCTCTGGACGTACCACAGCTTCTTCGCCGGATCCCAGCGCGCGCCCAGGCGCTTGGCTTCATCCTTCTCGGCAAACGGTACGCGCAGGTAGGTTTTCATGGCGGGGTCACTTTCCAGTCAGGCGCGACGAAAGCCGGCGCCGCTTTTCGGCGCCCTGCCGGCTTTGCCGCATGTCGATCACAAACGATGCCACCGCCACCAGCGCGACGACGACGCATCCGCCGATGATGATGTAACCCACGATTCCATGCATTTCAGGATGCAGAGTTGATGCTGGAGGAAGAAGAAAAGCCGGGCGGATTCTTCCGCCGCGCGAGCCCAATGAAAAAGCCGACCCTGACGGATCGGCCTATCTCCTTGAATCCAATGGTGCCGGTGAAAGGAATCGAACCCTCGACCTTCGCATTACAAGTTAGAGGGGGCCAACTTTAACTTAGACAAACAAACCTTAATAACACCATACAAATCAACGAACTTAGCCTATACTTCAGCTTAACGGGGTTACACGAAACCTACTGTTTTTCGACCCAGACCGTAACCCCAGCGTAACCCCGACTTTCTCAAACGCATAACGGTGAAAACATGGGCGAAGTGAAACGGTTCCTCTTCGGAAAAGAAAAGATTGAGGCCCTTCCGTCTCCCAAGCCTGGCAGTCGCGACACGTACCACGACTCAAAGATTTCCGGCCTGCAGCTGCGCGTTTCATCAACGGGCGTCAAGACCTTCTCGATCTACCGGCGAACCAAGGGGGGAGCGCCTGAGCGGGTCACCCTGGGGCGCTTCCCGGCCATGACCGTGGAGCAAGCGCGAAAGGCAGCAGCGTCGGTGAATGCCGAGATTGAGGCCGGAGCGAGCCCGGCGACTGCGCGCCGGGCGGTGCGCGGAGAGCCCACATTCTCCGAAGCCTTCGAGACCTTCCTGTCTGGCAAACGCAAGCGCGATGGCACACCGCTGGCCGAGAGCACCAAGCGCGACTACCAAGACGTGATGCGCCTCTACCTGGGCACCATCGCCGGCAAGAAACTGTCCCAGATCGAACGCGCCGAAGTGAAGGCGATCCACCGCAAGGCGAACACCAAGAGCGCGGCGCAGGCAGACCGGGCCGTGGCAGTCGTGTCCGCAGTCTTCACTTTCATGGCCGACCAAGAAGTGTTCACCGGCCCGAATCCCGCCAGCCGTGTGCAGAAGAACCCGCCGCCGTCCCGCGACCGTTTCGCCCAAGGCTACGAACTACCCTACCTTCTCGAGGCCGTCGCGCGGTCCGACCAAAGGGATTACTTCCTGCTGTCACTGCTCACCGGCGCCCGCCGCTCCAACGTACAGGCGATGACTTGGCGCGACCTCGACCTTCCCGGCGCCGTGTGGCGCATCGTCAAGACCAAGAACGGCACGCCGCAGAATGTTCCGCTGTCGCCAGAGGCCGTCATGGTGCTGAAGGCACGCCAGGAGCGTGCCGGCACTTCCCCGTTCGTTTTCCCGGGCACCGGCAAGACCGGGCACCTCGTTGAACCGAAGAAGGCATGGGCAACGATCCTGCGCACCGCCAGCCTGCTCCGCCTGCTGGATGCCCTCAAGCTTGAAGACTCCGCCCGCACCGAGGCCGACGCCCTACTGGCGCAAGGGATCGCCAAGGCTGAAAAGCGGCATCACGCCCTGGCGACCGCGGCGCAGATCAACCCTGCTGACTTCGCCATGACCGACCTGCGGATCCATGACCTGCGCCGCACCCTTGGCAGCTGGCAGGCAAAGACCGGCGCATCGATGGCGATCATCGGCAAGAGCCTGAATCACAAGACCCACCAGGCCACCGCGATCTACGCGCGGCTGGATCTGGACCCCGTGCGCCAGTCGGTGAACGTCGCCACCGCTGCAATGCTCGAAGCCGCCGGCCTGAAGGAAGGTGCTGATGTGCTTCCGCTTCGGCAGAAGCGCAGCAAGTCATAACGCTACATTGAACAATGTAACCCCATGCTATACACTGAGCCATGATCAAGAGCTTCGAGCACAAAGGGCTTCAGGCCTTCTTCGAAACCGGAACCAAGGCAGGCATTCAGCCCCACCATGCCCCGAAGCTGGCCCGCCAACTGGCGCGACTGCACGCCGCCAACGCACCCGAGGACATGAATCTGCCAGGCTGGCGCCTGCACCCTCTTCAGGGCGAATTGGCGGGCCATTTCTCGGTGACGGTGAATGGGAACTGGCGCCTGACTTTCCGTTTCGACGGCGGAGACGCAGTTCTGGTCGATTACCAGGACTACCACTGAAAGGATCCACCATGACGACGATGTTCAACCCGCCCCACCCTGGCGAAGCGCTGCGCGAGGACGTGCTGCCGGCGCTGGGGCTGACCGTCACCCAGGCGGCCGAACAGCTCGGCGTGACTCGCGCGGCACTGTCCCGCGTGCTCAACGGCCGAGCAGCCATCTCACCCGAGATGGCGCTGCGCCTCGAAGGCTGGCTGGGCGTGAAGAACGGCGGCAGCGCCGATGCCTGGATCGCACAGCAGGCCGCTTACGACCTCTGGAAGGCGCGCGCCGCGGGCGCCCCTGTCGTGAAGCGGGCGCCGGAGTTGCTGGCGGCCTGACCGAGTTTTACCGCCGCCGGACGGCCTCCGGCAAAGCGGGCCAGACAGGTGCTACCAACACCCGCCGGCCCTGACCACCACGTGAAAATGAGGTTCACATTATGGCTACCAAAAAGTTTATCGGATGTTCGGTTTTGTTTGGTTCTGTTTCGTTGTGCAACAAACGAAACGAAACGAACAAGCGCGTTGAGTTGGCTGATCTGATGGCCACCTTGATGGCGCGAGAACGCGCTGCAACCTGCCTTCGGGCCCAGGGCGTGCCGGAGGATCAGGCAGCCCAGTGCAAGTGCCTGTTTTGCTCCGCTGAGACGCAGCGGGAGAGGTTCGGCGAGACCTTCGACGAGATGGCGGCAAAATTCGCCGAAGAGGAGGCCTCGGCCGCCATCAAAGCGAAAGCTCGCGAGAAAACGCGTTACGTCCACCGGCTCCTCGCCTCTGCAGGGGCGAGGAACAACCGCCTGAAATCTGTCGCAATCAGGGGGCTATGATGGGAGCGCAAGAACATTGGCGGCCTGCTGAGGCTGCCGTTTTCGAGGGCGAAACCGATGCCTGCGTGCAGTTGCTCAGGCTGTTCAGCAACGAGCAAATGAAGTCCATCGTGGCGGAGTGCCTGCGGCTTGGACAGATGAACTTCGACACCTTGGTGCGCTTACAAGCAAGCGACCCTGCCGCCTTCAGCCGTGAGTTTGGAGCGGCGGATGATCTGCTGGACTGGGCTCGCCGAGTCAAGGAACTGGCCGATCAGATTTTCATTCGAGTGGCTTCCGCCAGGGCAGATTGGGACTGATTTAGGCAGCAAGGGGGCTCACGCTCCCTTGCTTCAAGCCTTTCGGGCTACCTGAAAATACGGCGAACGCGGGAAGGACGCTATGAAGGAAGACTGGCGTAGCTTTTGGGCTGGAATCACCACTCTGACGGTGGCGGACTTCATACTTTTGACATACAACGAAAACCCAAAGACAGTTGAGCGACAACCGGACAGTCAAGAGAGAACCACTCAAATCCTGAATGCAATCGACAGCAATAGGCTAGACGCCTCTTTTGGGTATGGGGTACCGACCCACCGCTTACTTAGGCCTATCCCGGGAATCAAGCAAGATCAAGCTTGTTTAGAACATCCCGCGAACAGAATGCTGCTGCTTTCCGACGCACTGAAGTTTGCGGTTGAAGTCGGCAAGTGGGAGATCCCCGAGTGGTTGCATGGCATCTACTTGGAGAGCCTCCCCCAATCGAATGGCTCTCACTCAACAGGAGATGAACTGACCCGAGCGAAGGCCCGGATTACCGAGTTGGAAGCGGAGCTAGAGCAGCTCAAGTCAATGACGCAGGAGGTGTCAGCTTGGAGAGAGAATGCTTCAGAAGCACTCCAGATCAAAGGGGAGACTTTCAAGAAACTCTTGGGACTCATTGCCAAATTTCCGAGCCAATACCCAAATCGATCCAAGGCGAAGCTAGATGCAGATGTACGCCCCTGGATGGAAAAGGAAGCCGGACTTTCTAAACGAGAGACTCACGTATTCGGCGTCATCATTGCCCAACACTTTGGCCTGAAGAACTGACACCAAGCCGAATTTCAGCCTGCCACGTCGCTCCATCGAAACTTTTGCCTGGCACCCTGAAGCCCAGTATTGGCAGGCCTGACAGGTACCTGACAGGCTTTTTCCTGTCAGTTTTTTCTGCTTCCTGTCAGGTCCCTGCTTAATCAAAAGTCCGCATCCATACCGCACCTCAGCGGGATTAATTGGATGCGAACCATGCACACTCAGCCAACCGCCCACACCTCCGGCCTCCGGGCCGTCCTGTCCACCGGCTCCGACCTGCTTGACGATCACGCCGCAGCCGCACTTCTCGACGTTTCCCCCGGCACCCTCTCGGTCTGGCGCAGCACTGGCCGCTACGCCCTCCCCTTCCTCAAAATTGGCCGTAAGGTCCGCTACCGCCGCTCCGACCTTGAGGCATGGATGCAGGCCCGCACCCGCGAGTCCGGCGCCACTGCCTGACGGGAGCGGACGCCATGACCGACAAGAAAAAGGGCCACCCCAACGAGGGCAGCCCGAAAGACGATTTCAGCCGCGATCATAGGCCACCGGCCGTCACCGGGCAATGCGCCGAGGTGCTCGAACTGCTGCGCTGCGAAGGCGCCGTGCTGTCCTTCCGCATGACCGCTGAGCTTGCGATTCCCGAGGCTGCCGCCCGCATTCATGACCTGCGTGCCCTGGGCTTTCACGTCCAAACGACGATCCTGCCCGAAGTAGAGTTTCGCGGGCGCATCCGGCGCAACGTGGCCCTGTACTCGCTGGGCGTACCGTCATGGCCCGCACCCGGCTTCATGGAAGGGGGTGGAGCATGAGTATGACGCCCAACGTCACCCAGCTGACAGCAGAGCAGCGCGCGGGCGAGCTCGCTCACGACCTGCTCGATGAGCTTCTGCGCACCGCGAACCAGGGTAAGCGTCGTCCCTGTCCCGTCTTGATCCCATTTCTTTGAGCAGCGAAGGTGTC
>NZ_CALAYQ010000073.1:0-43718 GCF_937894855.1 uncultured Zoogloea sp. | reverse complement strand
GGGACATGGCAGCAAAACACCCTATCGGGGTGTCCGAAAATACTTGACCACTACACTCAGGCAGCGGTGTTCGTGGATATGGACTACGCGCAGTCGGTGCTTTGGCGGCACGTGCTTTACAACGTGGATGAAGAGGCGCACCACGTTTACCTCAAGCGCTATGCCCAGATTGATCCGCGCCTGCCGGTGATGATGAAATCCCCCGAGATGCAGTGGATTTCCGATCGGGAGGCGCTGTCGGACGAGATCCGGCTGGGGAGCCCCGTCTATCGGGAATACCTGCTGCCCTGCGGCCTGCAGGAATGCCTGATGGCCAAGCTGGCCGTGGAGAACGCCCGGCATGGCAACGTGGTGCTGCTGCGGGTGGGCGTGGAGGAGGCTTTCAGCCAGGAACAGCGAGCGATCCTGGCCCTGCTGTTGCCACACCTCGATCGGGCCATCCGAATCTCGCGGCGGCTGGCGGCGTTTGCCCGGGCGCTGGCCTTCGGCAGCCGGGGTGTCGAGGCAAGCCCCGAGCCGGTGGCGGCGATTGCCGGGAATGGCCGCCTGAGCGAGGCCAATCCGGCCTTCGACGCCTTGCTTGCGGCGGGCGGCGTCTTTCGCCTGGGAGCGGATCAGGTGCTGCGCTGCGTGTCCTCCGAGGCCCAGTCGCGATTCAAGCGCGCCTTTTCGGATGCCCTGGAACTCGCCAAGGGCAACCTGCACCGGCCGGGGGCGAGCCCGCCCGTCCTGGCGCTGGATCGCGAGCACGGCCCGCCGCTGCTGGTGACGGTCGCGCCGTTGATGCAGGTGGGCGGGCGGCCGTGGTTCGAGCAGCTGGGTGTGCTCGTCAAGGTGACCGATCCCCTCGCGCCGCCCAGCGAGGCGGTGCTGCAGCAGGGCTTCGGGCTCACCGTGGCCGAGGCGCGGCTGGCCTGCGCGCTGCTGGGTGGGGGCGCGCTGGCAAATGTCGCCTCCCGGGTCGGCGTGTCCACCAACACCGCCAAGACGCAGCTTCAGGGCATCTTCCAGAAGACCCGCACGACCCGTCAGGCCGAACTGGTGGCCCTGCTGCGAAGCATCCAGCATTGATGGGCCCGGTCGCCGATGTGCCCGCCGGTGTGCGGAAAGTCACGTTTCCGTTGAGATGCGCCGCCACCCAATTTGGGTTGTTCTTCGTGAATCGCTACGACAGCTCCGGTACGCTTTCGTCTTCCCCTCATCCGACACCGGAGTTCATCTCATCATGAGCATTCGCATGACCCCGAAATTCGCCCTTCCCCTGCTGCTCACCTTTGCCTCCAGCGTTGCCGGCGCCGTCTGCGTGCCGGTGATCGGCACGGCCAGGCTGCTGCCCGACGCGGCCTGCACGATCCGGACGGTGGCCCAGCCGGGAACGCCGGCGTCGCTGTTCGGTGGTGACTGCTTCAGCGTCCAGCTGTCCCTGGCCGGCTTCCCGGCGGCGACGGGCTATGCGGGCAATACCATCGAGCCGATGGCCAGCCTGGTGCCCGGTGCGCCGGTCACGGTGGCGCCGGTGGCGGTGCCGGCCGCGGGTTCGCCGCTGCCGCGCCAGATCGTCCAGACCGCCCGCACCACCATGTGGCTGGGCCACGGGGCCCGCCGTACCGCGATCTACACCACCGACGTGGTGGTGATCCAGCCCCAGCTGTCGGCCACCGGCCAGGTCGTGCCCAAGCTGATGACCGAGCAGATCCTGATCTCCGGCTCCGACGGCAAGGGCGCCTTTGCCAATGTCAGCGGCCACCTCAACGTGATGGGCACCACCGTTGGCGCACCGTCCGCCGTCACCGGCCAGATCTGCATGCCGTGATTGCCGCCGTGGCTGCCCGTTGACGGGCCGCACGGGTTTCGCCGGAACCGCCGTCTTCCAGCCGGAAGCGGCGGTTTCTTCATTCTGGCCGCGCGGACGGCGTTGTGCGCTCATGCCGGCGGGCTGGCACATGCCTTGCTCTGATTACTCCCAAAGGAATATAAGGGGAGACACCCATGGATCTACGCTGGCGACTGTTCGGCTATGTGCTCGGATTCGCCCTCGCGCTGCTGCTGGCAGCGGCGGCGTGGGTTGGACTGGCGCTGCGCGAGGATGTGGCCGAGGAAATGGCTGCCTCGACGCGCCTGGTGAACACCATGCTGGCGGTGAGTGCCGCGCCGGAATCCCGCGCGGGCGACCTGGAAGCCCTGCTGGCAGGTGGTCAGTTACGACACGTTGCGCTCCATGTGGAGCGTTCAAATTTGGAGCAGGGTCTGGCGCCCGCCCGTGGCGGGTTGATGGAACCGCTGGTGGACTACCTGCTCGACGGCCGCGAGATCCATGAGCGGCGCATTCCCTTGGGCGACGGCACGCTGGTGATCCGCGCCGATGCCCGGGCCGAAATCCACGAAATCCTGCGTGACGGCGCCCGCATCATGGCGACCTTGCTGGTGTTCTCCCTGGCGATGGCGGTGGTGGCCTGGCTGGCAGCCCATCGGGCGCTCAAGCCGGTGCGTGAGCTGGAAGACGGCCTCGCCCGGGTGGGCCGCGACGAAGGCCGGGTGAGCCTGCCGGCCTTCCGGCTGAAGGAGTTTGCCAGCATCGCCAGCGCCATCGAGCGCATGTCCGGCGAGCTTTCCGAAACCCGCCAGGCCCGCCAGCAGCTTGCCCGCCAGCTGCTTGAGCTGCAGGAAAACGAGCGCCGCGAGCTGGCCCGGGAACTCCACGACGAGCTCGGCCAGTCTCTCACGGCAGTCAATGTCTCCGCCGCCTACATTGAACGCCACGCCGGCCGGGCGTCGCCGGATGATCTGGCCGACAGCGCGCGGGACATCCGCAACGAATCCACCCGCATGCTCGCCCAGGTGCGCAACCTGCTGTCCCAGCTGCGCCCCCATGGCCTCGAAGGCCTGCAGATGATGGACGCCCTGAACGATCTGGTGAGCGGCTGGCGCGGCCGGGCGCCGCAGATCGGTATCGAGGCGGCCTTCCCCGAATCGCTCCCGGCGCTGCCGCCGGCGGCCGGGCTGGCCCTGTATCGCACGGTGCAGGAGGCGCTCACCAACGTGCTGCGCCACAGCGTGGCCAGCCAGGTGCGGCTGACCCTGCGCGAGGTGGGCAAGGCGGTGGAGCTGACGGTGGCCGACAATGGCGTGGGCAAGGCCAGCGAGATCGTCCGGCGCTCCCGCGGCGGGCTGCTCGGCATGCGCGAGCGGGCCGAGATGGCGGGGGGCTCGTGCTGGTTCGACGAGGCCCCGGGCGGCGGGCTGCAGGTGCGCCTGTGCCTGCCCCTGGCCCAGGTCTGAGGGCTCGCCATGCGGGCCGAAGCGGTCACCCGCAGGCGCTGCCCAGGCCAGCAGACGATTCACAAGCAGGCGTTCCCGATCCGGCGGAAACTGGGCGGGAACACGGATTTAACGCAGATGCACCTGACGGTGCGGTGGGGGCAGGCCAGTCGGTCGCCCCTGCCGGGCTCGCTCGGGGTGTCTTTCGATTTTTAGCCAAGGAGAAGAAACATGATTGCCTTACGTAACACCGTCGTTCCGGTGATGCTGGCCCTGGTCGCCACGACCGCTGCGGCAGCCACTGACGATGACATGAAGGCCCTCGCCGTGAAGAGCGGCTGCCTGACCTGTCACTCCATCGAGTCCGGCACCCCCGGCCCCAACGGCATGGCCCCCATCGGCCCGGCCTGGCAGGATGTCGCCAAGATGTACAAGGGCAAGCCGGGCGCCGACGTCTTCCTGACCCGCGTGGTGCTGGAAGGCTCCAACCCCTACGGCAGCCACTGGAAGGACAAGGTCAGCGGCCTGGCGATGCCCCCCAACAAGGTGGCCATCAAGGAAACCGACGCCAAGAAACTGGTGAAGTGGATCCTGACCCTGGCGCCCAAGTAATCCGCCAGCGCCAGGCGCAAGCAACAAGACCCCGGACGTCCCCCCGCCGGGGTCTTGCTGTTTCTGGGGCGACCTACTTGCCGGCCCGCGCCGCCGTCGATCGCGACGACACCGCGATGCCGGCCACGATCAGCCCGAAGGCGACGCCGTGGAAGGGCTGCGGGCCTTCGCCGATCACCGCGGCCGAGAGCACTGCCGCAAACAGTGGCGTGAGGTTGTAGAAGATCGACGCCATCGCCGGCCCCGCCTCGGCCACTGCCAGGCCCCACAGGCGGTAGGCGATGATCGACGGGCCGATGGCCACGAACAGGATGGTCGCCACCAGCTGCCACGACCACTGGGTCGGGGCCGAGGGCGCGATCATGTCGCCCACCACCGCGGTCGCCACCGCGCCGCTCACCCCGAAGATTGCCTGGGCCACCAGAAACTGCGCCCAGTTCCAGTTGGGCCGCGCCGCGCCCAGCATGTGGGCGGGCGGCTTGGCGAGCATCCAGCTGTAGAGCGACCAGCCGATGATCGCCACCAGCATCAGCAGGTCGCCCTGCACGAAATGGATGTCGGCCAGCGCCGCCGGGTTGCCCCGGGACATCACCAGCGCCACGCCCGCCAGCGACAGCAGCGCGCCGATGAGCTGCAGCCGGGTGGGGCGAACCTTGTAACCCACCGCGCCCACCACCATCGCCCACACCGGGGAGCTGGAAGCGATCAGCGTGACGTTGAGGGGCGTGCTGGTGCGCAGGGCCATGTATTGCAGCGCGTTGTAGGCGCCCACCCCGATCACCCCCAGCACCAGCAGGTAGCGCCAGCGTTCAACGATCTGCGCCCGCGCCGCCGGGGTGCCGATGGCCGCCCAGCCCAGGGGCAGCAGCAGCGCGAAAGCCACCACCCAGCGCAGGGCGTTGAGGAGCAGCGGGTCGATGCTGCCGATGGCCATGCGGCCGACCACCGCGTTGGTGGCCCACATGGCGGGCGGGGTGGCGAGCATCAGGACGAGACGGGGGGTGAGCTGCATTGCAAATCCCTGGAGTAAACGGCGTGCCGCCCGGCGCTGGGCCGGGCTGGATGCGCAAGTTTAGGGATATGGTTGCAGTGGCGGAAGACGCCCGCGCGGGATTCACTGTTCAGCAGGCTGAACAATCGGGGCGCCGGGGACGATGGATGCGTGACGCCCCGGCATGGCCTCAGTGCTTGTCGAGACGGTACATCTTGGCCGGGTTCATCTTCGTGCTCCAGGGCAGGCCACTGTTCTGCCAGCCATTGACCACCCGCAGTCCGGCCTGGGGGCCCTCCTTGAGGGGCGTGCCCTGGAAACCGTCGATCACGTAACGGGCATTGGGAAAGCCGTTGCTGCGCAGGAAGCTCGCGCTCGGCTCGCCCCGTTCGCTCCCAGAACGACACAAGGTGATCACTTCGGCATCCATGCCGAGGCCCCGTCGTTCAAGTTCGGCCTTGATCTGGCTGACGAATTCCGGGTTCTGCACCAGCTTGTAGACGCCGCGTTTCGCATCCCAGGCGGTGCGGTCCACCATCAGGAAGGGGATGTTCACGTGCACTGCGTCGGTGAAGCCGACGAACATGATCTCGACGGGATCGCGCACGTCCACGAAGAGCAGGTTCTGGTTGGGCTGTTGTACGCGGGCGTGGACTTCCGCGGCCGGAACGGCAATGTCCACGGCCTGGGCCGACAGGGCCAGCAGGCTGAGGGAGGTGGCGATGAACAGGTGTTTCATGGGGTGTTTCCTAAGGTGGTGAAGGGGCCACGGGCTTGCCGGAACCGGCTGGTGTCATGGGCGTCATGCGAAAAATCTCATGGCTGCGGCGGCAATCAGGCACAGCAGGCACGTCCAGCCAGAGAACAGCCAGCGCCAGATCCGGCCCACGGGCACGAAGCCGACGCCACGCACCATGCCGGCGGTCATCGCGATCAGCAGCGCAAAGGCCATCCCGTGGTCGGCCTGCCCTTGCGGACCGGCCATCAGGAAGGGGTTCAGCGAGCCGCCCAGCATGATCAGGATGGCAACGGCCAGGCAGGGCAGGTGCATCCGTGGCGAAGGTGTCTCGGGCAGTGTGGCCGGCATTTCGTGGGTTACAGGAGGTGTGCCAGTGTTCATCAGCATGGTCAGCGCGTTCAGGCCGTGCTGCAGCTGCAGCCGGTGTGCGCCTGGGGGGCGCTGGAGTCTGCCCGGTTGCGCAGGTGATCGGCCATGGCCTGGAAGCGGGCCAGCAGCCACGCGTGCAGCCCGGGCTCGTCCACCACCTCGTCGAGGGCCTTGCGGAACGCCGCCATCCAGGCGTCGCGGGCGGCGCTGTCGATGGGGAAGGCCATGTGCCGGCGCCGCATGAAAGGTTCGCCGTAAAGGGGGCGGAATCGGTCCGGCCCGCCCAGCCAGCCGCTCAGGAAGGCGGCGAGGCGCTGTTTGACCTCGCTCATGTCGGGGTGGTGGAGGCGCATCGCCGCCTCGGCTTCGGGCAGCTCGGCCATCCAGTGGTAGATGCGCTCCACGAGCCGGTCGATGCCCGCCTCGCCCAGCTGGTCGTAGGGGCTAGCGTTCATCGTGCGAACCTCGGGATGTGGCTTGGCGGCTGGCCTCGTGCTCGGCCCACAGTGCGTTGAGAATGGCCAGGAAGACGGCAAAGCCGACGCCCAGGACCCAGGTGAAATACCACATGCGATTGACTCCTCAGTAAGCCGAATGGCTGTTTTCCCGGACGTAGGCGGGGGTGACCTTGCCGCCCATCACGCGGTAGGCCCAGCTGGTGTAGAGCACGATGAGCGGCATGAAGATCAGCGTGGCCCACAGCATGATGTTGAGGGTGAGCTGGCTGGAGACGCTGTCCCACACCGTCAGGCTGGCGTTGGGGTCGAGGGAGGACGGCATCACGAAGGGGAACAGGGCCGCGCCGGCCGTACCGATGATGCCGGCGATCGCCAGTGCCGAGGCCCAGAAGGCGGCCAGGGTGCGGCCGCGGCGGGCGAGCATCTGGGCCGCCAGCACACCGGCGATGCCCGCCAGGGGCAGCGCGGCGGTGGCGGGCTGGGCGCGGTAGTTGGCGAACCAGGCGCCGGCTTCGCGGATCACGGTCTTGCCCAGCGGATTGGGCAGCGCCGCGCCGTCGACTGCCGACTGGATGACGTAGCCGGGGATCGCCAGCCACAGCCACAGGCCCGCTGCGGCAAAGCTCAGGATCGTCAGCCCGCCGAAGAAGCCGGCTGCCCGCAGGGCCCGCCACTGGATTTCGCCCTGGGTGCGGTGGGCCAGGTAGATGGCCCCGTGGAAGGTGATCATCGCCGTCGACACGACGCCGGTGAGGAGGGCAAACGGGTTGAGCAAGGCCCAGAAGCTGCCGGAGTAGGTGGATACCAGGTGATCGTCGAAGCTGAAGGGCACGCCCTGGAAGAGGTTGCCGAAGGCGACTCCGAAGATCAGCGGCGGCACGGCGCCACCGACGAACAGGCCCCAGTCCCAGGTGCTGCGCCAGCGGGGGTCGTGGATCTTGCTGCGGTAGTCGAAGCCCACCGGGCGGAAGAACAGCGCCCATAGCACCGCCAGCATGGCCCAGTACAGCCCCGAGAAGGCGGTGGCATAGACCAGCGGCCAGGCGGCGAAGATGGCGCCGCCGGCGGTGATGAACCACACCTGGTTGCCGTCCCAGTGCGGGCCGATGGTGTTGATGACGACGCGCCGTTCGGTGTCGTTCCGGCCGACGAAGGGCAGCAGCGTGCCGACACCCATGTCGTGGCCGTCCATGATGGCGAAGCCGATCAGCAGGACGCCGACGAGCAGCCACCAGATCAGTTTGAGGGTTTCATAGTCGAGCATTTGGAATCGTCCTCGGTTCAGGCGTGGGCTTCGTTGGCGTAGCGACCGGTGCCGAGACTGCCCGGCCCTTGCCTGGCGAACTTGATCATCAGGAACATCTCGACGATCAGCAGCACGGTGTAGAAGCCGACGAAGCCGGCGAGGGAGCCATAGAGGCTCTCCACGCTCAGGGTCGATACGGAAAGGTGGGTGGGCAGCACGCCGTAGATGGTCCAGGGCTGGCGGCCATATTCGGCCACGAACCAGCCCACCTCGCAGGCGATCCACGGCATCGGCAGGCAATACAGCGCTGCCCGCAGCAGGCCGCGCCGGTCTGCAAAGTCGCCCTTCACCGAATGCCACAGGGAGAGCCCGAAGAGCAGCAGCATCGCAAAGCCCAGGGCCACCATCAGGCGGAAGCTCCAGAACATCGGGGCGACGCGGGGAACCGTGTCATTCACGGCCTTGTCGATGATGGCCGGCGTCACGTCGTCCAGGCGGGTGACGTATTTCTTGAGGAGCAGGCCGAAGCCCAGGTCGGCCTTGTGCTGCTCGAACTTGCGGCGGGCGGCTTCATCATTCTGATTGCGGCGCAGGGCGTCGAGGGCCGTCACTGCCTCGATGCCGGAGACGATGCGTTCCCGGTTCTTCGCCTTGATCTCCTTGATGCCGGGAATCTGCTTGTCCAGGGAGCGGGTGCCGATGAGGCCCATCACCCACGGAATCTCGATGGCGAAGTCGTTCTTCATCTCGGCCTCGTTGGGGATGGCGATCAGATTGAAGGCGGCTGGTGCAGGCTCGGTCTCCCACATCGCCTCCATGGCCGCCAGCTTGGTCTGCTGGGCTTCGCCGACGGTGTAGCCCGATTCGTCGCCGAGGACGATCACCGAGCATACGGAAGCGAATCCGAAGGCGGCGGCGATGCCGAAGCTGCGTTTGGCGAACTCCACGTCGCGCCCGCGCAGCAGATACCAGGACGAGATCGACAGCACGAACATGGCGCCGGTGACGTAGCCGGCCGACACCGTGTGCACGAACTTGGCCTGGGCGTCCGGGTTGAAGACCACCGCCCAGAAGTCGGTCATCTCCATGCGCATCGTCACGTAGCTGAACTCGGCGCCCACCGGGTTCTGCATCCACCCGTTGGCGATCAGGATCCACAATGCCGAGAGGTTGGTGCCGACCGCCATCAGAATGGTGACGAGCAGGTGCTCCTTGCGCGCCAGCCTGTCCCAGCCGAAGAAGAACAGCCCGATCATCGTGGACTCGAGAAAGAAGGCCATCAGCCCCTCGATGGCGAGCGGTGCGCCGAAGATGTCGCCGACGTAGTGGGAGTAATAGGCCCAGTTGGTGCCGAACTGGAATTCGAGGGTGATCCCGGTGGTGACGCCGAGGGCGAAGTTGATCCCGAAGAGCTTGCCCCAGAAGCGGGTCATGTCCTTGTAGAGGGGATTGGCGGTCATCACATAGACCGATTCCATGATGACCAGCAGCCACACCATGCCGATGGTGAGGGGGACGAACAGAAAGTGGTAAAGGGCGGTGGCGGCAAACTGCAGCCGCGATAGATCGACCAGTTGTTCACTGACCACGAGGTGCTCCTTGGACGACGGGGTTGGGGGCGAGCTGCCTCGACATGTCCTGCGCGTCCACCTCGAGCCTGGCATCGCGCACGAAGCACCACCACAGCGCCACGAGGGCGAGCAGCTTGACGACGATGAGCCAGCCGAGATGCCTGGCGGTGGGGTGAAGCGACATGTCTGGCAGCGTTTGTTGTTGATGGGGGTTACCCAATCAATTCCCGTGCCATTTCGCAATTTTTGATTAAATGTTTTTAAATCAATGGATTGTGATTGCTTCTGGTGCGGCAATCGGACGCAGGCTGACTGCCAGGATGGGCTGCCGTGGCGTTGGTTGGCAGCGTTTCTGGCAGCGTTTCTGGCAGTGTTCGGGCGGTTCGGACGAGTCCCGGCGGGCGCGGGTAGGGATGAAATGGGGACGTGCTGCCGACCACCTGAGCACGGCGTCTTGTCGCGGTGGCGTGGTGGCAGCGCGCCTGGCAGTGCTGGCAGTGGAGTTGCAGGTCTGTCAGGGCGCGGGCGCGCCTTGGCCGTGGGGGGCCGGGATGCCCGGCGGGGTGTCAGGGGCGGTGGGTCAGTTCCAGCCGAAGGGCACGCGAATTTCCTCGAAGTCGCCATCCGCCAGCTTGTCCTCGGCATTGAAGACGAGCTGCAGGATCACGTCGGTGTGGCCGCCCAGCCAGTTCTTCGAGACCGGGATCTTGCCGAAGATGCACGGCCCGCCGCTGGGGCGCAGGCGCGACGTCATGGTGTTGGCCCGGGCCAGGGATTCGCATTCGCTGCGGTTGTACACCGAGAGGGTGGCGTTGCGGGCCTTGAGGCTCTGGATGGCGTCGGCGAGGGGATAGCCAGGCCGGAACTGCTGCTGCAGTTCGGGGACGAGGGGCGAAGGCGGTTCCTCGCAGCCGGCAAGGGCGAGGGTGGCGAGGAGAGGGGCGGCGATGGCGCGGAACCTGGACATGGCAGACAAGGCTGAAAAAGGACGCCCGCGAGTATCCCACGGCCCGGCGCGGTCGGGCAGCTGCGGGCAGGGTCAGCCGCGCCGCAGCTTGCGGTAGAGGGTGGTGCGGGTGATGCCCAGCTCCCGCGCGGCGGCGGAGATGTTGCCGGCGTGGCGGGCCACCGTCTCTTCCACCAGCCGGGTTTCGGCGGCCCGCAGGCTTTGCGTGGTGGGCCGCGTCTCGCTGGCGTCGATCAGGTCGTGGGGCAGGTGGTCGGGGGTGATGGTGGCTTCGTCCGGCCCCAGCATCGCGGTGGCGAGGCGCAGCACGTTCTTCAGCTCGCGGATGTTGCCGGGCCACTGGTGGCGGCGGATCACGTCCAGCGTGGCGGCCGCCAGGCGCAGGGGGCGGTCGGGGGATTCGTCGCGCAGGATGCGGCGGGCGAGAGCCTCGATGTCGCTGCGCTCGCGCAGGGTGGGCAGCGCGAGGCTCATGGCCGACAGGCGGAAATACAGGTCGGGACGGAACTCGCCGGTCTCGCACAGGGTTTTGAGCGGCCGGTGGCTGGCGCACACCAGCGCCAGGTCGATGGCCTCCTCGGGGCCGCCGCCCAGGGGCGTGACCCGGCGGGTCTCGAGCACCCGCAGCAGCACGGCCTGCAGGCGCAGCGGCATGTCGCCGATTTCGTCGAGGAACAGGGTGCCGCCGTGGGCTTCGCGCAGCTTGCCGCGGGCGCCTTCGCCCCGGGCGCCGGTGTAGGCGCCGGCCCGGTAGCCGAAGAGTTCGGCCTCGATCAGGTTGGCGGGGATGGCCGCACAGTTGATGGCCACGAAGGGGCCGTCGCGGCGCGGGCTGCTGTGGTGGAAGGCCTGAGCGAAGACTTCCTTGCCGGTGCCGGTTTCGCCCTGGATGAGCAGCGGGATGTCGAGCCCGACGATGCGCCGGGCGCGGCGCACCGCCGAGGCGACGGTTTGGTCGCCCAGGTCGAGGTCTTCGAGGGTTACGCCGCGGCGGGCGGCGGGCGTGCCGGGTGCGCTGGCGGCCACCGGGCGCAGGGCCTGGAGCCGGCCGGCCTGGACCCGGGCGGCGAATTCGCGGCCGCCGTGGGCGCACAGCAGGGTGGGGCGCAGGCTGCTCGACAGGGCGTGGTCGAGGAGGGTGGTCCAGCGGGTCTCGAAGATCCGCGAAAAGGCCGGGCGCTCCTTGCGGCTGTCGCCGATGCCCAGCAGGGTTTCGCCGCGCCGGTTGCAGGCGAGCATCTCGCCGGCCTCGTTGAACACCGCCAGCCCTTCGAGGGGCGAGGCCAGCGCTTCGGCCTGGGGATGGAAGCGGATCGTCACCGCGGCTTCGGGGATGCTCTCGATCAGGCGGTTCTCGATGATCTCGGCGGTGGTCTGGATCAGCGCCTGGGCGTGGATCTGGCTGAGCTGGGCCGAAGTGGAGATGTCGAGGATGCCCAGCACGCCGCCGGCCGGGCCGTGGATCGGGGTGGCGACGCAGGTGAGGAAGCGGTTGCGCTCAAGGAAGTGGTCGGTGCCGATCACCGCCATCGGGCGCTGTTCGGCCAGCGCGGTGCCGATGGCGTTGGTGCCCATGGTGCATTCGGCCCACGACACGCCGGGCTGCAGCGCGACCCGCGCGGCGCGTTCGGCGAAATCGGCATCGCCCACTGCGCGCAGGATCATCCCGGCGTCGTCGGCCAGCAGGATGGTGGAGGACGAGCGGGCGATCTGCTGGTGCAGGTGCTCCATGATCGGCTGGGCGTAGGCCACCAGCCGCGCGTTGCCTTCGAGCCGGTCGGCCAGGCTGGCCCGGGGGAGGATGCCGTCGGGCAGATGTTCGTTGTTGCGCAGGCCGTTGGCGGCGCAGCGCTCCCAGGAGCGCCGGATGGCTTCCACTGCGGGGATTGGCGAGGTGGGATCGGCTTTTTTCACGGGTGAGACCGTGCAGGAAACATGCCAGAGGATTGGCCCGGTCTACCGCCCCCTAAAGGCCGGCCGTGGGCGGAAAAGTGTTCCGTGGTGCGTGTCGGGATGGAGCAGGTGTGCAGCCGCGGAGCAGCGCCGCTGCCCGCTCGCATCCTGCCCGGATCGGGCAAGTGCTTGTTGGGAAAGGGATTGGCCTTCAGTTTGGGGTGGGTGGCATCGGCGCACGAAATTTGCAATGGTGGCGGGGCGGGTGGTCTGCAGGCCGCCGCCAAGACCAATCACAAGTCCGATCCAAGGAGGAGCTATGAAATTCATTCCGATGATGTGCGCGATTGCGCTGGGTGTGGCCGCGGCCGCGCCGGCGATGGCGTCCGAGGAGATCATCAAGAAGGCCCGCTGTACCGCCTGCCATGCAGTCGATCAGAAGCGCGTCGGCCCGTCTTACAAGGACGTGGCAGCCAAGTACAAGGGGCAGGGCGACGCAGTGGCGGTGCTGAGCGCCAAGGTGCGTCACGGTGGTTCCGGTGTGTGGGGCCAGATTCCGATGACCCCGAACGGCCCGGACAAGATCAGTGATGCTGATCTGAAGGCCGCGATCGAGTGGATCCTGAAGCTCTGATGTGGGGCGTGCACACCTGCTCCAAAGTGGAGCAGGTGTGTCGGGATGGTTCAGTTTGTGTCGCGACGCCCTGTGTCAGGGCTGCACGACGACGCCCCACGGCAGCTCGCCGACGGGGATTTCACTGATGGTGGTGAGACGTTCGGTGTCGATCACCGAGACGCTGTTGGAGCGGCCGTTGGCCACGTAGAGCTTGCGGCCATCGGGGGTGAGGGCCATGTTCCAGGGCCGCTTGCCCACCGGCAGGGTGGCTTCGACCTGATTGTCGGCGGTGCGGATCACGCTCACCGTGCCGTCCTTGCCGTTGGAAACATAAACACGTTGGCCGTCCGGCGCCACGGCCACACCGTTCGAGAAGGTGCCCGCCTTGATCGTGGCGATCACCTTGCGCTTGCCCATGTCGATGGCGTAGACCGTGCTCACCAGCTCGCAGGCCACGTAGGCGCGGCTGCCGTCCGGGGTGAAGCCGATGCCGCGGGGGCGGGCGCCCACCGGGATCTGCGCCACCTGACGGCGGGCCTTCACATCCACCAGATCGACCTGTTCGGCGTCCTCGGCGCTCACCAGCAGCCAGCGGCCATCCGGGCTGAACACCGCGTGTTCCGGGTTCTTGCCGCGCACGCGGATGTCGGCGAGCTTGCGCCCGGTGGCGGCATCGAGCACCACCACGCTGTTGGATTCTTCCACCGCCACCGCCACCCGCTTGCGGTCGGCGGAGACGCTGACGCCTTCGGGCGATTCACCCAGGCGGATGTGCCGGGTGGGTTCCTCGGCGCTGATATCGACGATCACCAGGCCATCCGACGGCGCCTCGCTGATGAACAGGCGCTTGCCGTCGCTGGCGATGCCGCGGGGGCGGGCGCCGCCGGGCAGGGTGCGCACGACGGTGTCGGTGGCGGTGTCGATCACCGACACCGTGCCGGATTTTTCGTTGGGGACGTAGGCGAAGGGCGCGGCAAGCGCCGCTGCGGGAAGCAGGGCGCAGCCGGCCAGCAGGGTGCGGATCATCGAATCAGAGCGTGGGCTGGACATAGGTGATGCCGTGACGGGCGAAGATGGACGCGACGGTACCATTCTTCTGCAGCACGCGCAGCGCCTCGCCAACGGTGTCGGCCAGGGCTGTCTCCTCGGCCTTGACGGCCATGCCGATGGGCCAGCTGTTGATCTTGAGTTCCGGCATCTGAACCACTTCGAGGGTGAAGCGGTTGTCCTTGCCCCGCGCCTGCTCGATCTCCGAGCGGGGGCCCATCACGGCGGCCAGGTCGCCGGCCTTCAGCTTCTCGACGGCGGCAGCCACGCTGTTGAAATGCACCACATTCTCGCGCAGGCGGCCGTTGAGCACGCCCAGCAGGAAGGCATCGGCCAGCGAGCGGCCTTCGACGCCGATCTTCTCGCGGGTGAAGACTTCCAGCGCGGTCGCGGCCGAGCCGCGGATCGAGCCGATGCGCTGGATGCGGGCAACCGCAATGGTTTCCAGGTGGTAGGGCCCGAAGATCTTGACCTTCTCGTTCTTGCCCTGGAGGTAGGAATCCACCGGCACGTGCATCATCACGTCCGACGGCTGCTGGCCCAGGTAATGGCCCTTCCAGACCATGTTCCGCAGGTCGTCGTCCATGTCCTCGTCGGCGTTGTAGCCGACCACCTGGGTGGCGATGCCGAGCTGCTTGCCCAGCGCCTGGGCAAGCTCCACGTCGATCCCGTTGCCCTTGTCGGACCAGGGCACGAAGCCGTTGTAAACGGCAACCCGAAGGCTGCCGCGCTGGCGGATCTCGGCCAGACCGTCGGCCTGGGCCGGCAGGCTGGCTGCCAGGGCGGCGGCCCCGGCGGCAAGCAGGAATCGACGGCGATCAGTCTTCACGGACGGTCTCCAGCCAGGCGCGGATGGTCCACATGGCTTCCTGGGACAGGATGCCTTCGAACGGGGGCATGTACACGCGGCCGTCGCGGGTCGCGCCGTGGCGGATGCGCTGCAGGAAGATCTCGTCACCTTCCTGGCCGGCCGGCAGGTAACGCAGATCCGGCGCGATGCCGCCGGACACGGCGCCCAGGCCGTGGCAGCGGGCACAGTTCTGGTTGAAGGCCGAGTCGCCGATGCGGATCGCTTCCTTGTTGCCCAGATACGGGTTCTTGGTGAGCCACTCCTTGCCAACCTGCTTGAGGGAGGAGGTGTCCACCGCCTGGGGCGTCACGTCGCCGTGGGCAATGACGGCACCGGCCGCCAGGGCCAGGACGGCGGTGGAGAGAGCACGGAGAGGGCGGGAGAAGAAGTTGCGAGCAGTCACCTGGGTCACCTTTGGTCTGGATTGGAATGCGTCGAGCGATGGGGCGCGGGGCGCAACAGGCATCGCCGTGGTGGGCATCATTCAGCAAGGGGCGTGCCACTTGTCACGGCTTCTGCGGGGGTGTCTCGGCTTTCCGGCGCTGGAGGCGGGTTTCTTAGTTTTTCTTATGGGTGAATAAACTGGAACGGAGTTTGCTCATGGGTATCCGCCGTGGAGCAGTCACATTGCTGAAATATGATTCGGCTGCTACATTTTGGAGCACTCACCATAAACCGGGTTAAAACCCGGAACACAATCCGTTATAGCGGAGGAGACGAACACATGCAGGTACCTTTCAATACCGAGGCTCGTTCGATGAGCCTTCAGGAGGCGCGTTCCCTGTATTTCGATCGGGGCGAGGTGCCGGAAGCCTTGCTCGACCGGAACGTGTTGCGCTCCTGGGAGCGCTGCCGGCAGGCGGGGCTCGATCCGGCCTTCAAGGGCACCCGCGATCCGGACATGCGCGCCGTGACCGAAGCCCGCGAACGCAACCGCACCCTGCTGTCCCATGCCCAGCCTGTGCTGGAGCATCTCTTCGAGCAGATCCGCAACTCCCACAGCATGGTGATCCTGGCCGACGCCCAGGGCATGCTGATCCAGAGCTACGGCGATCCGGACTTCCTCAGCCGCGCCGAACAGGTCGCCCTGCGCCCCGGCGCCAGCTGGAACGAATTCGATCGCGGAACAAACGCAGTCGGGACTGCACTTGCCGAGCGCAATGCCGTTAATGTCTTCGGCTCCGAACATTTCTTCGAGAGCAACGCCTTTCTAACCTGTAGTGCCGCGCCCATCCTGGACGCGCAGGGGCGTCTGATCGGGGCGCTGGACATCTCCAGCGACTACCGGGCTTATCAACGCCACTCGCTGGGTCTCGTAAAAATGTCGTCCCGCATCATCGAGAAACGTATCTTCGAAGCCGAGTTCGCCCACCAGGGCCTGCTCAGCTTCCACTCCCGCCCGGACCACGTGGGCAGCCTCTGCGAGGCCCTGCTGGCCATCGGCCCGGATGGCGATCTGCTGGGCGCCGATCAGGCTGCCCTCGACCTCCTCGGCATGCGCCGCGAAGATCTGCCCCGCCGCCACTACACCATGCTGTTCGACGTTCCCCTGGGCACCCTGGTCGACCGCGCCCGGCGTGACCCGTCGTCGCTGATCGCCATCAACGGCCGCAACGGCGAGCGCTTCTATGGCCGGTTGCGCGGCAACCTCACCGCCTTGGCCACCTCCGGCCCGGTGCTGCTGGATGCCCGTGGCGAGCGCGTGGGCAAGGCGCCCAAGGTGGTCGAGAACATCCGCCCGACCGCCCGTCCCGGCCTGACCCTCAAGTCGCTGTCCACTGGCGACGAGCGCCTGCAGGCCGCCATCGACAAGGCCACCCGCGTACTCGGCCGCGACATCCCGATCCTGATCCAGGGCGAATCCGGCGCCGGCAAGGAGATGTTCGCCAAGGCCTTCCACAACAGCGGCCCCCGCGGCCAGGGCCCCTTCGTGGCGCTCAACTGTGCGGCGATCCCCGAAACCCTGATCGAATCCGAGCTCTTCGGCTACTCCGGCGGCGCCTTCACCGGCGCCCGCAAGGAAGGCGCGGTCGGCAAGATCCAGCAGGCCCACGGCGGCACGCTCTTCCTCGATGAAATCGGCGACATGCCCCTGTCGCTCCAGGCCCGCCTGCTGCGCGTGCTCCAGGAACGCTGCGTGACCCCGCTCGGCACCAACAAGAGCATTCCGGTGGACATCACCCTGGTCTGCGCCACCCACCGCCGGCTGAAGGAAGAAGTGGCCCGCGGCGGCTTCCGCGAAGACTTGTACTACCGCCTCAACGGCCTGTGCATCAACCTGCCGTCGCTGCGCGAGCGCAGCGACATCGGCAGCCTGATCGACAAGCTGCTCCGCGAAGAGGCCGGCCCCGACCGCCCGGTCACTGTCTCCAGCAGGGTGATGGATGCCTTCCTGAATTACCGCTGGCCGGGCAACATCCGCCAGCTCGGCAACGTCATCAAGGTGGGCATCGCGCTCCTCGACGACGACGAGGACGTGATCGAGACCTGGCACCTGCCCGACGACGTGTTCGAGGAAATCGGCGCCCTGGCTTCCTCCAGCCCGGCCACGCCCGAACCCGTCGCCGCCCGTGTCGCCGAGACCATGGCCTGTGCCGACGCCGTGCCCACCAGCGCAGCCGCCTTCGGCCGGCTCGAGGAGATCGAGCGCGACATGATCCAGCGCACCCTCGAAGCCGAAAACGGCAACATCTCCGCCGCCGCCCGCCGGCTGGGGATCAGCCGCAACACGCTGTACCGCAAACTCGGCCGGTTCTGACCCGTCCGGCGACTGCCGGCTAGCCTTTGCTCCAAAGCAGAAAGCCCTCAAATCGAGGGCTTTCTGCTTTATTTGCGCCGGACGGCGCAGGGCGCGTTGCCGATGTCGGTCAGGAGTCTGTCGTCAAGCTTGCATCCGGCACGCCCAGCCGGCGGCGGAGGGTTTCGGAGGGCAGCTCGCCGAATATCGCCTTGTAGTCGGCGGCGAAGTGGGAGAGGTGCAGGAAGCCCCACTGCAGCGCCACGTCGGTGACCGATTCGCGGCCGTCCCCGTTACGCAGGGCGCGGCGCACGCCGTTGAGGCGCATGGCCCGCAGGAAGCTCACCGGATTTACGTCGAGCACGTCCTGGAAGCTGTATTGCAGCGTGCGGCGTGACACGTTGAGTTCGGCGCACAGGTCGGCCACGGTGATGGGCTCGTTCACGTGGTGGCGCATGTATTCCCGGGCGCGATCGACGATCTGGCGGCGGGCCTGGCTGGTGGATGGCGGACGAAGCGCATCGACGCCGTTGCCGATTACGGCTAGCAGGCTGTCGAAGATGGCGTGCTCCATCGCCTTGCGCATGGCGGCGTGTCCAAGAATGTGCGGGGTGTTGCGGGCCGTGTCGAGCACGGTGAGGAGCAGGGCGCTGAGCTCCTGCATCTTCTCGGCGCTGCTGGGGATGATCCGCCGCTTGCCGAGTTCGGCTTCGATGTCGCGGCCTTCGGTGCGCAGGGCGTAATTGTTGAAGACCTCCTTGTTGGTGGTGATGGCCACCACGTCGAGCTGCCGCGGGGTGCGGAAATCGAGCTCGTCGCCGCCATGCAAGGTGAGCATCGTGTCCCGGTCGAAAGACTCGCCGCAGTACCAGCCCTGGCCTTCGAGGTTCAGCGGAATCCCGAATGTCCGCGAGCCTTTCCAGGAAGATCCGGCCTCGTGAACCATCTGGTTCGTACGCTCACGGAATACCTGC
This sequence comes from uncultured Zoogloea sp., assembly GCF_937894855.1. NCBI lineage: Bacteria > Pseudomonadati > Pseudomonadota > Betaproteobacteria > Rhodocyclales > Zoogloeaceae > Zoogloea > uncultured Zoogloea sp. The sequence continues at coordinate 25,390 of NZ_CALAYQ010000073.1, read as the reverse complement.
ACATTGCCGAACCAGGCCTCTTCGATCTCGCCGTTGAAACGGCCCGGCGAGAGCTGTTCGTAGGTCTGGATCCACTGTTGCAGGCTGCATGCGTGCTCGTGGGCGTCTTCGGTGCGGGTGGTGGCAAATGCGCTGAGCGGGCTGGGTTCGGTGTCGCTCCTCCTCGGTTGCAAGTCCATGGCTGTGCTCTCTGTTTTGGTGTGGTTTAGGGCGGTCTTACGACTCTTAAAATCAAAGTAATACCAATTGCCCCAAATCCGCAAGGGTCTTGTAGCTCTTGTTGTGCGCCGCACAACGATGGTGCAGTGCACACAAAAATCCCCTTTTTGGACAGGCACTTGCACCAAATTGGAATTGCCGATATTGGATAGCGCCCTTTTTGGGTAGCCCCCACTATGCCTCCAACCGCAGCCCGGAACGCCATGTCCGGAACGCGGGAAGCCCGCCCCGGGAGTGCCCCAGGCGGGACGACTGACAGGTGCCCCCGACAGAGAGACGACGGTTCGGGCACCGCAGCAAGAAGGAGGAAAACGTGCTTCGAAAATCGTTAGCGGGGAGCTTGCTGCTGCTGGGCCTGTGTGCCGGCGCCAGCGCCGAACTGGCTCCGGAAGTGATAACCACCGGCAAGCTGCCGCCGGCCAATCCGTATCGCATCTATCTGTCGGACGTTTCCATCGGCCACATCGTGGATGGACGCCTGCACGTGGTGGATGGCACCTCGTTGCGCTACGAAGGGGTGATCGCCACGGGCTACGCCGGCCAGGCGATCCTGTCGGCTGATCGCAAGGAAATCTTCGTTGCGACCACCTACTACACGCGCCTCAACCACGGCACCCGCACCGACGTGGTGGACGTGCACGACGCCCAGACCCTCGCCAAGACCGGCGAGATCGCCATCCCGCCGCGCCATGCCCAGTCGCTCAACTACAAGGGCACGATCCGGCCGTCGAGCGACGGGCGCTGGCTGTTCGTGCAGTTCGCCACCCCGGCCACCTCGGTGGGGGTGATCGACCTGAAGGAGCGCCGGATGGTGGCCGAGGTGGCGACGCCCGGCTGCTGGAGCATCCTGCCGGCGGCCAGCACCGGCGGGCGCTTCTCCACCGTCTGCGGCGACGGCACGCTGCTCACCGTCAGCCTCGACGCCGCCGGCCAGGTGGCGAACCAGAAGCGCAGCGCGAAGTTCTTCGACGCCGACAAGGACCCGATCTTCATCCACGGCGAGCAGGACGGCGACAGCTACCGCTTCGTGTCCTTCCTGGGCGACGTCTACACCGCCCACGTGGGCGGCGAGGTGGCGAGCTTCGACGCGCCTTGGTCGATCCTCTCCGCCGCCGACCGCAAGCAGGGCTGGCGCCCCGGCGGCTACCAGCTGATCGCCCAGCACAACGCCAGCGGCCGGCTGTTCGTGGGGATGCACGACAAGGGCTTTGAGGGCAGCCACAAGACGCCGGCCAAGGAGATCTGGACCGTCGATCTGGCCAGCAAGAAGCGCGTCGCCCGCACCCCTGGCAACAACGCCATCGCGCTGGCCGTGAGCCAGGGCGACGGTGCCCGCCTGTTTGCCTACGACGGCGTGAAGGCCGCCATTGCGGTGTTCGACGCGAAGGGCAAGCTCGCCCTCGCCAAGCGCATGGAAGGCATCGGCGAGACGCCCACCCAGATGGAGCTGCACTGATGGACGCCCTGGCTCTTGACCCCGTGCTGGCCCGCGCCTGCGGGGCGGCGATCGCGGTGGTGCTGCTCACCGGGGCGTGGCAGAAGCTGCGCGACCTGGCGGTGTTCGAGGCATCGGTCGACCTGTACCGGCTGCTGCCCGAGGCCCTGGTGCCGCTCTTCGCCCGGGCCTTCCCGGTGCTGGAGGCGGTGGCCGGCGTCGCCCTGCTGCTGGATGCCACCCGCAGCGTCGGGCTGGTGCTGTCGGTGGCGGTGCTCGGCCTTGCCACCGCCGGCGTCGTCGCCAACCTGCTGCGCGGCCACACCGACATCGACTGCGGCTGCGGCGGAGCAGGGGGGCACACCACCCTCAGCTGGGCGCTCCCCGCCCGCAACACCCTGCTGATGATCCTCGCCGTGCTCGGCGGACAGGACGGCGGCAGCCGTGACCTGATGTGGATCGACTACCTCACCGTCGCCGGCGGCACCCTCGCCCTGTTCGGCCTCTATGCCACTGCCAACCAGCTGATGGCCAACCACCCCCGCCTGATTCAACTTAGCGCCCCCAAGGCCGGGCCCAGCCCGGCCCGCCCCCCGAGGGGGGCAAGAAAACTTGGGGCGGCCCTGCGTTTTCTTGAGAGGAACTGATCATGACCGAAGCCCTGATGATTTCGAACGTGCTGCTGTGGATCGCCGTTCTGGCCGCCCTCGTCGGACTGTTTGCCCTGGCCCGCCAGATCGGCGTGCTGTACGAGCGCGTGGCCCCGATGGGCGCGCTGATGATGGACACCGGCCCCAAGGTCGGCGAGGCCTCGCCGGTGTTCGACCTGCCGGCGCTGGTGGGCAACACCCGCGTCACCATCGGCCGCCCGGCCGACAAGAGCACGCTGCTGTTCTTCCTGTCGCCCACCTGCCCGGTGTGCAAGAAGCTGCTGCCCATCCTCCGCTCGGTCAATCGCACCGAACAGGACTGGCTGCGCGTGGTGCTCACCTCCGACGGCGAGCAGCCCGAGCACCTGGCCTTCTACGAGAAGGCCGACCTGAAGGAATTCCCCTACGTGCTGTCCAGCGAGCCCGGCATCGCCTACCGGGTGGCCAAGCTGCCCTACGCGGTGCTCCTCAACGAGCACGGCCGGGTGGTGGCCAAGGGCCTGGTGAATTCCCGCGAGCAGCTCGAGAGCCTCTTCACCGCCAAGGAAATGGGCGTCGCCTCGGTGCAGGACTTCATCGACCACCAGCACGCCTGACCGCCCCCAACCCCAAGGAGAGACAACCATGAAATGGCTCGATGACCTGTTCGAGCGGAAGACCCGCAAGGTGGCGCAGCAGAGCTCCCGCCGCGGCGCGCTGATCCGCATCGGCAAGCTGATGGTCGGCACCGCCTTCGTGCTGCCGGTGCTGCCCTTCGACCGCACCGCCCAGGCCGCCGCCGGCGCGGCCCGCAAGGCCGCCAACGCCAAGCCCGGCGACCAGGACTGCGAATACTGGCGCTACTGCGCCCAGGACGGCTACCTGTGCTCGTGCTGCGGCGGCACCGCCTCCACCTGCCCGCCGGGCACCGAGGCCTCCAAGGTCGCCTGGATCGGCACCTGCCGCAACCCGGACGACGGCAAGGACTACCTCATCAGCTACAACGACTGCTGCGGCAAGACCGCCTGCGGACGCTGCCTGTGCAACACCAACGAGCGGGAACGGCCGGCCTACCGGATGGGCGTGCATAACGACATCAACTGGTGCATGTCCAACGACTCGACGATGTTCCACTGCACGCTCGCGGCGGTGGTCGGCGTGGCCGAAGGCTGAGGTGAGGCACGCCATGCGCACCCTGCTCGCCAGCCTTCTTTGTGCAGCGGCATTGCCCGCGGCGGCCACCGACGGCGCCGCGGTCTTCGCCACCCACTGCGTGATGTGCCACCAGCCGGGCGGCACCGGCCTGCCGGGGATCGCCCCGCCGCTGGCCGGCACCCTGGGCGAACGCCTGCAGGTGGCCGGCCGCGGCTACCTGCCCCGGGTGGTCACCCACGGCATGGTCGGCCCGATCACCGTGCAGGGCACGCGCTACACCGGCTCCATGCCGTCCTTCGCCCAGCTGCCGGACGCCGATCTGGCGGCGGTGCTCAACCACGTGGTCGGCAGCTTCAACGCCGGCACGCTGCCCGACACCCACCAGCCCTACACCGCGGCCGACCTGGCCGAGGCCCGGGCCGAGCAGCTCGCGCCCCATCAGGTGCGCAAGCTGCGCGACGGGGCTGCGGGTGCGGGCGGCAGCGCTGGCAAGGGGAGCGGGTCATGAAGGCGGCCCGGCTCGCTCTGGCTGTCGCCCTTGCGGGCGGTGGGCTGGCCGCCGGGCCGGCCGTGGCCGACGCCGACCACACGGCGCGGATGCAGTACATCCTGCACTGCGCCGGCTGCCACCAGGCCGACGGCCACGGCGCGCCGGATTCCGGCGTGCCCGACATGCGCGGCCAGCTCGGCCACTTCCTTAAGCTGCCCGAGGGCCGCGCCTTTCTTGTGAAGGTGCCGGGCACCTCGAATTCCGCCCTCTCCAACCGGGAGGTCACCCGGCTCCTCAACTGGATGGTGCGCAGCTTCTCGGCGCCCACCCTGCCGGCCGACTTCGTGCCCTACACCGAGGCCGAGGTCACCGCCTTGCGCAGCGCCCCGCTGGACAACGTGGCCGGAGAGCGGGCGGCCATCGTCACCCGGCTCGCCGGGCAGGGCATCACGATCCGCTAGCCATCGATTCAAACCTTCGACAGGGAGTTCTCATCATGCACAAACAAGCCAACACCCCCTTCAGGCCGCGTGTCGTGGGGGCTGCCCTCGCGCTGGCCTTTACCGCCACGTTGTCGATCAACGCCTCGGCGGCGGTCTCCGAGCAGGAAGCCGCCCGCCTGGGCAAGGATCTCACCCCCGTCGGCGCCGAGAAGGCCGCCAGCAAGGATGGCGCCGTCCCCGCCTGGGATGGCGGCATGACCAAGGTGCCCGCCGGCTGGAAGCCCGGCCGCCTCGACCCCTACAAGGACGACAAGCCGCTGTACTCGGTGGACGCGTCCAACCTCGACAAGTACGCCGACAAGGTGCCCCCGGGCCAGGCCGCCCTCATCAAGGCCTACAAGGGCTACAAGCTGGATGTGTACCCCAGCCACCGCAGCTGCCCGGCGCCGGACATCGTGGCCGAGCGCACGAAGAAGAACGCCACCTACGCCAGGATCGGCGACGACGGCTGGCGGCTCGAGCAGGCCTACGGCGCCGGCGTGCCCTTCCCGATCCCCAAGAGCGGCGTCGAGGTGCTGTGGAACTACAAGACCCGCTACACCGGCCTTGGCCGCCGCGCCCAGATCTCGGCGCTGATGCCCGACAAGGACGGCTCCATCGTCGAGACCAAGCAGTGGTTCTTCGAGATGTACCCCTTCAACGATCCCAAGACCACCACCCTCAAGGACGTGGAAGGCATCGACTCGAAGCTGCTCTACGACGTGCTCTCGCCACCGTCCCGTGCGGGTGAGGGCTACCTGATCCACGCCTACCTCGACAAGCCCCAGGACGCCTGGATCTACTTCCCCGGCCAGCGCCGCGTGCGCCGCTCGCCCACTTTCGCCTACGACAACCCCATCGCCGGCTTCGACAACCTGTACTTCGTCGACCAGATCAACATGTTCACCGGCGCGCCGGACCGCTACGACTTCAAGCTGGTGGGCAAGAAGGAGATGATCGTCCCGTACAACTCCTACAAGCTCATCGACAAGAAGAACAAGTTCAAGGACATGCTCGGGCCCGAGTACGTCAAGCGCGACTTCATGCGCTACGAGACCCACCGCGTGTGGGTGGTCGAGGCCGCGGTGAAGGGCGACAAGCGCCACAGCTTCGCCAAGCGCGTGTTCTACATCGACGAGGATTCGTGGGCGCTGCTCCACGTGGATATGTACGACGCCAAGGGCAACCTGTGGCGCGTGCAGGAAGGCAGCCTGTGGGCCGCGCCTGAAGTGGGGGCCTGCATGTCCTACGAATACCAGATGTACGACCTCGTGGCCCGTCGCTACGTGACCGACAACTGGACCGCCGAAGGCGAGGTGCTCGACCTCACCGCCGGCAAGGAAGGCCGGGTCAACGCCGCCACCTTCAGCCAGGACGAACTGCGTCGCCGCGGCGAACGCTGATCTGCGCCCCTCACTCAGGAGATTCCCATCATGCACATTCAGGCGATCTCGCATCGCCGGGCCGGGCTTCGCCTGGCGCCGGTGACCCTCGCGGTGGCAGCGGCCGTGGCCGGCTGGTCCGCCCCCTCCCAGGCGGTGCGTTTCGGCAGCGAGGAAGGGCTGTCGGGCAGCTTCGATTCGGTGGTGTCCTTTGGCATGACCCGGCGCATGTCGGGCATCGACTGCCGCACCGTCGGCAACGACAGCGGCGGCTGCAACAACGGCACTAACAACGAGCTGCAGGCCCGCCAGGGGGCCAACGGCTACGCCAACGCCGACTTCAACTTCACCAACTTCGACGACGGCAACCTCAACTACAAGAAGGGCGACATCGTGTCGGCGGTGCTCAAGGGCACCCACGACCTGTCGCTCAAGGCGCCGGAAGGCTGGAGCGCCCTCGGCCGGGTGTATTGGTTCCACGACTTCCGCTCCGACCAGACCCGCCGTACCGAGCTCACCGAATCGTCGGTCACCGCCAAGGCCACGCTGCTCGACGCGTGGATCGCCAAGGAAGTGCGCTACGGCGACCAGCGGGGCAAGATCAAGCTGGGCAATCAGGTGATCTCGTGGGGCGAGGACATCTTCATCCTCGGCGGGGTGAACCAGATCAACGCCCTTGATCTGCAGAAATTCCACGTGCCCGGCACCCAGCTCAAGGAGATCTTCGTGCCGGCGCCGATGGTGTCGTGGTCAGGCGGCATCACCGACAAGCTCGGGCTGGAGGCCTACTACCAGTTTGCCTGGAACAGCTTCAAGTTCGATCCGGCCGGCACCTTCTTCTCCACCGCCGACGTGATCGGCAAGGGCAACCGGGTGGCCTACATGCCCACCTCGATCTGCAACGACTTCGGCCTGCCCACGCCCTGCGGCGACCGCTCCGGCCTTACCGATCAGCAGATGATCAACAACGGCACCGCGCTGCCTTACCTGGGCCAGCAGAAGCCCGGCTGGGGCGGGCAGTTCGGGGTGAATCTGCGCTACAACGCCGAGGAGATCGACACCGAGTTCGCCTTCACCTACCAGCGCTACCACGACAAGCTGCCCTTCCTGGGCTTCACCGGCACCAATGCCGGCGCGGTAACGGGCTACTTCCTCGCCTACGGCCAGGAAAAGGACCTGTTCGCCATCTCCGGCAACACCAAGGTGGGCGACGTGGCGGTGGGCATGGAGTTGTCGTTCCGTCCGCGGGACAGCGTCGGCGTCGACCCGACGGTGCCCTTCGGCCAGGTGTTCGGCGGCGCCTTCAACAAGAACAGCGTGTATGACGTGGGCCGCCACCCGGGCTACGTGGAAGAGAAGAAGTGGCAGTACCACGTCACCGCCTTCTACACCTTCTCCCGCAACGATCCGCTGGGCGGGCTGGCCACCGCGCTGGGCGCCACCGACGGCTTCATCCTCTCCGAGGCCGCCGTCGCCCACTACCCGGATCTCGACCGCTCGGGCTACACGCCGTACTTCCTGCCCAACTATGCGCTGCCGGATCGCACCTCCTGGGGCTACGTGGCCGAGATCGGCTTCAACTACCCCAACGTGATGGGCAGCGGCATCACCCTCACGCCCCAGCTCGACTTCGCCCATGACGTGAAGGGCACCAGCCCCAACGCCATCCCCTTCGTGGAAGGGCGCAAGGCGGCCACCCTGTCGCTGTTCGCCAACTATCGGGACCGCTGGAAAGGCGCCCTGCAGTACGTGAATTTCTCGGGCGGCGGTGCCAACAACCTGATGCGCGACCGGGATTTCCTGGCCGCCAGCGTCTCCTACTCGTTCTGACCCGCAAGGCCGGGGCGTGGCGACGCACCGCGCTCCGGCCCAGACAGGAAACCCCAACATGATCGAGAAACTGGTCATCGGCCTGCAGCGTTTCTTCTTCGGACACCGGCTGCTGACCCTGGGCGTGCTGCTGGCCTTCACCGCCCTGATGGGGGTGTTTGCCGCACAGCTCAGGATGTCGGCCGGCTTCGACAAGCAGCTGCCGCAGGACCACGAATACATCCAGACCTTCAACCAGTACCGGGATGTCCTCTTCGGCGCCAACCGCATCATCGTGGTGGTCGAATCGAAGAAGGGCGACATCTGGAACGAGAAGGCCCTCACCAAACTCTACGACGTCACCCAGGCGCTGTTCTTCATGCCCGGCGTGGATCGGCGCACCGTCACGTCCCTCTGGACGCCCAACACCCGCGCGGTGCAGATCACCGAGGAAGGCATGAAGGCCGAGGACGTGATCGGCGGCGACGTGACGGTGAAATCCCTCACCCCGGACAACATCGCCGGCATCCGCGAGCGCACCATCATCGGCGGCTTCATGGGCAGCCTGGTGGCCAACGACGGCTCCGGCGCGATGGTGGTGGCCGAGCTGGCCGACCCGGACCCGGCCACCGGCAAGCGCCTCGACTACTTCGATTTCAGCCGCAAGCTCGAGGCTGAGGTGCGGGACAAGTTTGCCGACGCCGACACCAACATCCGCATCATCGGCTTCGCCAAGCAGATGGGCGACATCTCGGAAGGCGCCACCAGCGTCGTCGAGTTCTTCGCGCTGGCCTTCCTGCTCACCGCCGGCGCGGTGTATTGGTACACCCGCTCGTGGGTGCTCACCTTCCTGCCGCTGGCGAGCTCGCTGGTGTCGGTGGTGTGGCAGTTCGGCACCATCACGCTGCTGGGCTTCGGGCTCGATCCGCTGGCGGTGCTGGTGCCTTTCCTGGTGTTCGCCATCGGCGTCTCCCACGGCATCCAGCAGGTCAATTACATCGCCAAGGAAGTCATCAACGGTGCCGACGGCTTCACCGCCGCCACCCGCAGCTTCACCGGCCTGCTGGTGCCGGGCACGCTGGCGCTGATCACCGCCTTCGTGGGTTTTGCGACGCTGGTGCTGGTGCCCATCCCGATGATCCGCGAGCTGGCGATCACCGCGTCGGTGGGCGTGGCCTACAAGATCGTCACCAACCTCATCATGCTGCCGGTGCTGGCGAGCTTCTTCAGCTTCGACGGCCGCTTCGTGGCCCGGGCGAGCAAGGTGGAAGGCATGCGCAACCGGCTGATGGCGGCCCTCGGCGTACATATCGCCAGCCCGCGCAACGCCTTCATCGGCACCGTGGTGTGCCTGGTGCTGCTGGTGGTGGCGGTTTGGCAGAGCCAGGGCCGCCATGTGGGCCACGTGCTGCCCGGCGCGCCGGAACTCCACATCGACTCCCGCTACAACCAGGACGTGGAAGCCGTGGTGAGCCGCTTCGGGCTCGGCCTCGACATGCTCACGGTGGTGGTCGAGACGCCCAAGGATGGCTGCTATCGCCACGACGTGATGGCCTACGTGGATCGCCTGACGTGGTACCTCACCAACGTGCCCGGCGTGCTGTCGGCGCAGTCGCTGCCCACGCTCACCAAGCTGGCGGCGTCCGGGGTGAATGAGGGCAACCCCAAGTGGGCCTCGCTGCCGCAAGAGGAACTCACCCTCGGCGAAGCCGTGCGCCAGGTGCCGGAAGGCCTGCGCCTCTACAACGCCGACTGCACGCTGCTGCCGGTGAACCTCTACCTCGCTGACCACAAGGCCAGCACCATCAAGGAGGTGGTGGCCGCGGTGAAAGCCTACCGCGACGCTAACCCCTTTGCCGGCGTCACGGTGCGCCTCGCCAGCGGCAACGCCGGCGTGCAGGCCGCCACCAACGAGGTGGTTGAACACTCCGAGCTGCCGATGATGCTCTATGTGTACGCCACCATCCTGGTGCTGGTGTTCCTGGTGTATCGCGACTGGCGGGCGATGATCGCCTGCTGCGTGCCGCTCACCCTGGCCACGTTCCTGGGCTACTGGTTCATGAAGGAGCTTTCCATCGGCCTCACCGTGGCGACCCTGCCGGTGATGGTGCTGGCGGTGGGCATCGGCGTGGATTACGCCTTCTACATCTACAACCGCCTGCAGATGCACCTCTCCCACGGTGAGGACATCGTCACTGCCTTCAAGCAGGCCCTGCGCGAGGTGGGCGTGGCGACGGTATTCACCGCCGTCACCCTGTCGGTGGGGGTGGCCACCTGGTCGTTCTCGGCGCTCAAGTTCCAGGCCGACATGGGGATGCTGCTGACCTTCATGTTCATGGTGAACATGATCATGGCGATCACCCTGCTGCCGGCCCTGGCCGTGATGATCGACGTCCTGATCCCCCGCCGCGGGCCGGTCCGGGCGCCGCTGATGATGCACTGACGGAGACGCCCATGAAACTCAAGACAACGATGACCCTGCTGCTCGCCGCCGGGCTTGCCGCTGGCGCGGTGCTGGTGACCGCCGCCGAAAGCCGCCCGGCCGGCGAAACCCCTGCCATGAAGGCCCGCCTCGCCAGCCGGGCCGGGCTGGTGGCCGTCACCCGCGCCGGCGCCTCGCTGGTGGCGGTGGGCGACTTCGGCACCGTGGTGCGATCGACCGACGGCGGCGAGACCTGGCAGCAGGCCGCCAGCGTGCCGGTGAGTGGCCTGCTCACCGCGGTGAGCTTTGCCGACGCGAAGAACGGCTGGGCGGTGGGCCACGGCGGGGTGATCCTCGCCACCACCGACGGCGGCGACAACTGGACGCTCCAGCAGGTGGTGGACGGCAAGCCGGTGCTGCTGGGCGTGCATTTCACCGACGCCACCCACGGCTACGTGGTCGGCGCCTACGGCACGGCGCTCGCCACCGCCGACGGCGGCCGCAGCTGGCAGCCGATGAAGGTGGGCGAGGGGCGCGACGCCGATCTGCACCTGAACCACCTCTTCGCCGCGCCGGACGGCGCGCTGATCGCCGCCGGCGAGAGCGGTTCGGCCTTCCGCTCCCGCGATGGGGGCGGGCACTGGGAACGCCTCAACACCGGCGTCACCGGATCCCTGTGGGGCGGGCTCGCCCGACGTGACGGCCACCTGCTGCTGCTGGGCATGAGCGGCCGGGTGCTGGAAAGCGCCGACGGCGGTAGCCACTGGCAGGTGCTCGACACCGGCACCACCCAGGCCCTCACCGGCGGTGTCGAGCGGGACGACGGCAGCCTGCTGCTGGTGGGCACCGGCGGGGCGGTGGTCACGTCCCGCGACGGCAAGCTCGTCACCCACATCCGCGACGACCGCCAGAACCTCGCCGCCGTCGCCACCGCCGGCAAGGCCGTGGTGCTGCTCGGCCAGAACGGGCTCCTGCGCGAAGCCGCAGGCCAATGACTTCGGAGACCCAACCATGCTGGAAAGACTGATCGGCCTGCTACGCGGCGAACTGCTGGCGGAGGCCGTCGAGCGCGGCCCCTTCGAGCGCCGCCTGATCGCCGTGGCGGCCCTGCTGCTGGAAACCATGTACGTGGATCGCGTCGCCTCCGAGGCCGAGCACCAGGCCGTCAAGCGCCTGCTGATGGAGCACTTCCACCTGCCCCGGGAGCGCGTCGATGAGCTCATCGCGGTGGCCGAGGTGCGCTACGCCGAGTCGCTGGACGACTGGGAGTTTGCCGAGGCGGTGCGCGTCGGCTTCGGCCCCGAGGAGCGCCAGGAGATCCTCACCATGCTGTGGGAGGTGGCTTACGCCGACGGCCTGGAAAAGCTCGAAGGCCGGCTGATGAGCCGCCTCGCCCGCCAGCTTGAGCTCGACGAGGACGCCGTGGCCCTGGCCCGCGCCGCCGCCAGCGCCCGCTCCGGCGTGCTGCGCGGCGAGCCCGGCGACGCCTGATCGCCCACCCCAAGGAAACCCCATCCCAACCCCGGCAATCCGCCGCGATTGCCGCTTCCCATGTCGGGCTCCGGCCCGGCAGGCCCCGTTTCGCCCACAAAAACCAACGAAGGAGACAAGCCCATGAACAACTTCCACGGAATCGAGCTCGCAGCCGGCACCGCCGCCTTCCTCGCCCGACCCCGCCGCATGCTGATCGGCGCCGAATGGCAGGAGGCCGCCAGCGGCGAGACCCTGCCGGTGATCGACCCGGCCAGCGGCGAGGCCTTCTGCCGCGTGCCCGCCGGCGACGCGGCCGACATCGACCGCGCCGTCGCCGCCGCCCGCCATGCCTTCGAGGCCGGCGAATGGTCGCGGATGCGCCCGGTGGATCGCGAACGCCTGCTGCTGCGCCTGGCCGATCTGGTCGAGGCCCACGCCCAGGAGCTGGCCGAGCTGGAAGCCATCGACAACGGCAAGCCGGTGACCATGGCGCGCCATGTGGACGTGGCCCTGTCGGTGGATTTCCTGCGCTACATGGCCGGCTGGGCCACCAAGATCGAAGGCTCGACCATGGACGTGTCGGTGCCGCTGGTGCGTGAGCGGGAGTTCTTCGGCTTCACCCGCCGCGAACCGGTGGGCGTGGTTGGGGCGATCATCCCGTGGAACTTCCCGCTGCTGATGGCCGCCTGGAAGCTCGGCCCGGCGCTGGCCGCCGGCTGCACGATGGTGCTCAAGCCCGCCGAGGAGACGCCCCTGTCGGCGCTGCGCCTCGCCGAGCTGGTGTTGGAGGCTGGCTACCCGGCGGGCGTGCTCAACGTTGTCACCGGCGTCGGCCACACCGCGGGTGCGGCGCTGGCGAGCCACAAGGGCATCGAGAAGGTGGCCTTCACCGGCTCGACGGAGGTGGGCAAGCTGGTGGGCAAGGCGGCCCTCGACAACATGACCCGGGTGTCGCTGGAGCTGGGCGGCAAGAGCCCGGTGATCGTCCTCGACGACGCCGATCCCGCCCAGGCCGCGGCCGGCGCCGCGCAGGCGATCTTCTTCAACCAGGGCCAGGTGTGCACCGCCGGCTCGCGCCTGTTCGTCCATCGCAGCCGCTTCGACTCGGTGGTGGAGCAGCTCGCCGGCATCGCCGACGCCATGAAGATCGGCCCCGGCATCGACCCCTCCACCCAGATCGGGCCGCTGGTTTCAAACATCCAGCGCCAGCGCGTGATGGGCTACATCGAGAGCGGGCTGGGCGAGGGCGCCCGGGCGGCGGCCGGCGGTTCGGCGGGTGCGGGCGCGGGCTACTTCGTGAAGCCCACGGTGCTGGTGGACGCCCGCGACGACATGCGCGTGGTGCGCGAGGAGATCTTCGGCCCGGTGGTGGTGGCCATGCCCTATGAGGATCTGGACGAGGTGGCCCGCCGCGCCAACGACACGCCCTACGGCCTCGCCGCCAGCATCTGGTCGAACGACCTGTCGCGGGTGCATCGCCTGATCCCGAAGATCAAGGCCGGCACCGTGTGGGTCAACTGCCACAACATCCTCGACAACGCGATGCCCTTCGGCGGCTACAAGCAGTCCGGCATCGGCCGCGAGATGGGCCGGGCGGTGCTCGACATGTACACCGAATCCAAGTCGGTGGTGATGATGCTGTAAGCGGTGCCGGGCGCTGCGGCGCCCGGTTTCTGCGGGGGCTCAGCATCAGCAGGGTGCCATTGCGGTCTTCGGTCACCCACAGCCGGCCGCGGGCGTCGGCCTTGATGTCGGTAGGCGCGCCCATGGGGTGGCTGGCGCTGCGTTCCCAGCCTTCCGCCAGCACCTCGAAATCGCGGGCCGGCTGCCCGGATTTGTCGAAGCGGTACGCGACGATCCGGTGGCCGAGCGTGCGGTAGCCGTGGAGGGCGACGACCAGGCTGCCGCGCCACGCAGCGGGAGCGGCCGGGCTGTCGTAGAAAGTCATGCCCAGCGGCGCGCCGTGGGCTGGCAGCAGGCGCTCGGGCCTGGCGTAGCGGCTGCAGTCGCCGCTGCCGAAGGCCGGGTCGAAGGCGTCGAGGCCGGTGCAGTAGGGCCAGCCGTAATGCTGGCCGGCGCGCACGCGGTTGAGCTCTTCCGCCGGCTGGGTGTCGGAAACGATATTGCCCGGCAGCACGTCGCGGCTGTTCTCGCCCTGCCAGAGGCTGCCGTCGGGCCCGAAGGCGAGGGCCATCGAATTGCGCAGGCCGCGGGCGAAGAGTTTCACCGTCCAGCGGCCGTTATCAAGCTTGTAGCGCCAGATCGCCGAGCCGGCGTCGGGCCGCTCGGCCTCGGGGCAGGGCTTGCCGGGAGGGCCGTCCTCACAGTGGTCGGAGGTGCTGCCGATGTTCACGTAGATCGCGCCGTCCGGGCCGAACACGAACTGCGTGAGCGGGTGGCGCCCGGTGGCGGGCAGGTTGATGACCACCGGCTCCAGCACCGGCGGCGAACGATCGAGGCGGACCCGGGAGATGCGGCTTGCCTCGCCGATGTACACCGCGCCGTCGGGGCCCGTCTGCAGCCCGTGAGGGCGATCCAGCTTGGTGAGGATCGGCTTTACATCGAAGCCACCCGGGCGGGGGGTGAGCATCAGCAGCCGCCCGGCGCCCGCATCCCAGCGGCCCAGGTCGGCCACCAGCACGCGGCCGTCGGCCAGCGGCAGCACGCCCCGGGGAAAGCCCAGCTTCGTCGCCGCCAGCCCCACGCAGAAACCCTTGGCAACCTTCAGCGACACGGCGGGCAGGCCGGCACATTCGCCTTTTGTCTCGTAGCCATCCCCTCGCTTGGCCGCTTGGGCCGACGGGCTCAGGGCCAGTGCGACGAGGAGGGCAAGGACGTGGCGGCGCATGTCGGGCTCAGGCGGCGATGTCGGCCAGGATGGCGGTGAGCAGCTGCCACACCTTGCCGACCGCCTCGATCTCGACCCGCTCGCCCGGGGCGTGGGCGCCGCGGATGGTCGGGCCGAAGGAGACGGTGTCCATGCCCGGATACTTGGCGCCGATGATCCCGCACTCCAGCCCGGCATGGACCACCTTCACCACTGACTCGCCGCCGAAATCCCGGGCATAGACCCGCTGGCAGCGGGCCAGCAGCGGCGACGCCGGATTGGGCGCCCAGCCCGGATAGTGGCCGGATTTGCTGGCGGCGGTGCCCGAGAGCGCAAACAGGCTGACGATCTCGTCGGCCAGCGCGTCGCTGCCGCTGTCGATCAGCGAGCGCACCATGAAATTGCAGCTGCCGCCATCCGGCCCGACGCTCGCCATGCCCAGGTTGTTGGAGGTCTCCACCACGCCCGGCACCGCCAGGCTCTGCCGGCGCACCCCGTGGGGCGCGGCGTGCAGGCTGGCGAGCCAAACCGACTGCTCGGCCGGGTTGAGCACCGCGTCGGCGCTGGCGGGGGCGTGGGCGAGGCTGACGCCTGCATCGACGCCGGCGAGCTCCTGGCGCAGGGTGGTTTGCCAACGGGCCAGGGCCTCGCCCAGCGCATCGCCGCGGCCGGCCGGCAGCGCGACGGTGGCGCGGGCCTCCCGGGGCAAGGCGTTGCGGGCGGTGCCGCCCTCAAGGCTGGCGAGGCGCAGCGGAAACTGGCTTTCCAGATCCCGCAGCGCCCGCACCAGCAGCTTGATGGCGTTGCCGCGCTCTTCGTGGATGTTGACGCCGGAATGCCCGCCGCGCAGGCCGGTCAGGGCGATCTGCCAGGCCTCATGGCCGGCGGGCAGGGCGTCCGGCGTGCCGGGGCGGGCGACGTTCACGTCCAGCCCGCCGGCGCAGCCCAGGTAGAACTCGCCCCAGTCCTCGGTATCGATGTTGAGCATCAGCCGGCCCTGCAGCACGCCGGGTTCCAGCCCCTGGGCGCCGCCCATGCCGGCCTCTTCATCCACCGTCAGCAGGGCTTCGAGGGGGCCGTGGACGAGGCGGCTGTCATCCAGCACCGCCAGGATCAGCGCCACGCCGATGCCATTGTCGGCGCCCAGCGTGGTGCCCTCAGCCACCAGCCAGCCGTCCTTCAGCACCGGGCGGATCGGGTCGCGGGTGAAGTCGTGGTCGGTGTCGGCGTTCTTCTGGCAGACCATGTCGAGATGGGCCTGCAGCACCACGCCGGGGGCGGCCTCGTGGCCGGGGCTGGCGGGCTTCTTGAGGATCAGGTTGCCGGCGCCATCCACCCGCGCGTCGAGCCCGCGGGCGACGGCCCAAGCGTACAGGTGGTCGCGCAGGGCGTCCTCGGCCTTGGAGGGGCGGGGGATGGCGCACAGGGTGGCAAAGTGGCGCCACACGGCGGCGGGCTGGAGATCGGCGAAGACGGCGGGCAGGGCGGACATGGCGGCGGAATGGAGTTGGATGCGTGAAGCGGAAGCGCCAAGCATCGGAGGGATGCGGCGGTGCGTCAAGGGGCAGCGTGGCGTTCGACAGCCGCCCGCCGCCCACGTAAGCTCGCACTCCCACATGCCGACACCTTGCCCGGACAGCATCATGCAGCCCTATCTCGCCGCCAGCACCTACATCGATTTCGACCACCCGGACGTGGCCGCCCAGGCACGCCGGCTTGCCGAGGGCGCAGCGTCGACCCATGAGGTGGTGCGTCGCTGCTTCGAGTTCGTCCGCGACGAGATCCGCCACAGCGTCGATTTCATGCAGAACCCGGTCACCTGCAAGGCGTCCGACGCGCTGCGCCACCGCACTGGCTACTGCTACGCCAAGAGCCACCTGCTGGCCGCGCTGCTCCGGGCCAATGGCGTGCCCACCGGGCTGTGCTACCAGCGCCTGTCGGTGGGTGACACCGGCGCGCCCTACTGCCTGCACGGGCTCAATGCCGTGTGGCTGGACGACCTCGGCTGGTACCGCATCGACGCCCGCGGCAACAAGCCCGGGGTGGATGCGCAGTTTGAGCCGCCCGTGGAGCGCCTGGCCTTTGCGATCCGCGAGCCGGCCGAGCGGGATCTGCCCGAGATCTGGGCCGAGCCGCTGCCCTGCGTGGTGCAGGTGCTGGAAACCGAGCCCGACGTGGCCGCCGTGCTGCGCAACCTGCCGGACGTGCCGTTGATCGGCTGATCGTCCGCTGCTTTTTCGTACGACTTTTCCGGGCTGGTCCGCTGAGGCCGGCCCCGTGTTTTTTCGACTGATGATGACGAACACCGAACTCCCCCAACCCGCCCCCGCGATGGACTTGCGCTTCATCGTCACCACCAGCAGCAACCGCGTGTGGCTCGCCGCCAGCCGCCGGGTGCGCGCCGGGGGGGAGGAATTCCGGCTGGTGGGCTATTTGCCCGAGAGCTGCCTGGGCCAGGCTGGCCATTGGCGGCGGCGCCCGCTTGCCGGGCGCCAGACGCTGGAGCAGGCCATGCTCGCCGCCCAGGGCGCGCACCTGGAGGCCGCGCTCAACGCTGCCGTTGCCGAGATCGACGCCTTTCTGGAAGCCTGCGCCACCGAAGGGCTGGAGCCCAACCTGCGCGGCCTGCGGGACGACTGGTCGGCGGGCAGGCTGGATTTCTCCACGCTGCCCAAGACCCTCGCCCAGACCCTCGCCGAGCTCCGCGCCCGGCGCCGCCAGCGGGATCTGGCCGGCCAGATCGGGCGTTCGGTGCGCCTGTCGGACTACCCGGACACCTTTGCCGCCCGCCGCCGCCCGCGCAAGCTGATCGCCGTGCTGGGGCCGACCAACTCCGGCAAGACCCACGATGCCTTCGAGCGCCTCGCCACCGCCCGCGCCGGCGTGTATCTCGGCCCGCTACGCCTGTTGGCGCTGGAGGCCTTCACGCGGCTCAACGAGGAATTCGGGGTGAGCGCATCGCTCGTCACCGGCGAGGAGCGCCGGATGGTCGAGGGCAGCCGGGTGACCGCCTCGACCATCGAGATGCTCGACCCCTCCGCCGAGCTGGAGGTGGCGGTGATTGACGAGATTCAGATGCTCAGCGACCCGGACCGCGGCTGGGCGTGGACCCAGGCGGTGGTCGGCGCCAACGCCGCCGAGGTGTGGCTGGTGGGCGCGCTGTCGGCGGAGCCGGCGGTGGTGGCGCTGGCCGAGCGCCTGGGCCTGCCCCTGGAAATCCGCCGCAAGCAGCGCAAGCACCCGCTGGTGGTGGGCGAGGCGCTGTCCCACAACCCGGCCGGTGCGCTGCGGCGGGCGCGGCCGGGGGACGCCTTCATCGTCTTCTCGCGGCGCGACGCCCTCAACCTGCGGGATGACTTTCTGGCCTTGGGCAAGTCGGTGGCGTGCATCTACGGCGCCCTGTCGCCCGAGGTGCGTGAGCGCGAGGCGCACCGCTTTGCCGGCGGCGACGCCGACATTCTGGTGGCCACCGACGCCATCGGGATGGGCCTCAACCTGCCCATCGAGCGGGTGGTGTTCACCGCCATCCAGAAGTACGACGGCACGACGCGGGATACGCTTTCGCCGTCGCTGCTCCAGCAGATCGGCGGGCGGGCCGGGCGCTTCGGCCATCAGGAGGAGGCGGGCGTGGTGGCCGGTCTCACCCCGGCCGAACACAAGGTCGTCGCCGCGCTGATGAAGGCGCCCCAGCCGCCGCTGGAAACCCGTGGCTTCCAGATCACCGCCGGCAGCGCCTATCTCGAGCAGATCGCCGAGATGGCAGGCGACACCCGGCTGGAGGCGCTGCTGTCGCTGTTCCAGCTCCACGCCGATTGCGGCGACGGCTTCTTCGTGCCGCACATCCCCGAAGAGCAGCTCGCCCGCGCCGCCCAGCTGGACCGGATGAAGAACCTCACGCTCCACGAGAAGCACGTCTTCTCGATGGCACCGATGGCGTCCCAGAACGAAACCATCGACGGCGTGTGGCGCGACTGGGCCTACACCGCCAACAAGGGCAAGGCCATCGAGCTGGATTTCCTGCCCCGCGTGCCCCAGCGCGCGTCGCTCGAAGAGGCCGAGACCACCGTGCGCCTGATCGCCGCCTACCGCTGGTTTGCCTACCGCCTGCCCGAGCGCTTCATCGACCAGGAAATGGCCGACGCCTGCCTGGCACCGTGGATTTCGGTGGTGGACGGCCACCTGCGCAGCCGCTACCGGCAGGGCGTGGGCGGCGGCCGCAAGGGCGTGCCCAGCTGGTACTGGCCGGTGCGGCACTGATCGGAGGCGGTGCGATGAACCCGGAACTTCTCGAACTGCTGGTCACCCGCACGATGCCCTACGGCAAGTTCAAGGGCCGCCTGCTGGCCGATCTGCCCGGGCATTACCTGGCGTGGTTCGCCCGGGAGGGCTTCCCGTCCGGGCAGCTGGGCCAGCTGCTGGCGCTGATGCACGAGCTGGATCACAACAACCTGCGGGCGCTCCTCGACCCGCTGCGCCGGCCGGGCTGAAGCCAGCCCCGGCGGTCAGGCGGGCGGCCGCATCCCCTGCGCCCGTGTCCGCAGCGCCTCGTACAGCTGGGCTGGCCCCAGCAGGGTTTCCTTCAGCCCTTCCCGCACCCGCTCCGATCCGAGTGCCTGAGCGCTCATCGTGTTGTGGGCTTCCAGCGCATCCATGATGGCGCTCATCAGGGCACTGGCGAGGTCGGGGGAGTTGGCAAACTGCTCCTTGCTGTTGTTGGCGGCCTGCCGGACGAGGGTTTCGTTTTCCAGCAGCTTGCCTTTGAGCACGCCGTTTACGTACACCAGTTGGTCGTCGTCCGACAGCTCGCCCTCGAAGAGCCCGTTCACCTTCTGGATGATCTCCTCCAGCAGGCCCTTTTCCTTCTCCTGCACCGCGCCGCTGCCGGTGTCGGTCATCGGTGCCAGCCGGGGCGCCTCGCCGGCCTTGAGGTTCAGTGTCTGCTGGCCCTTGTTCTTCAGGGTGTGGTGGGTCAGCACCACTTTCGAGAGGTCCACCGTGTCCCGCTCGCGGCCGAAGTCGAGGAGGGGAATCAGCCGCTTGTAGAAGAGAAAGCGCTTCTCGATATCCGTGTTGCCGTAGTCGAAGATCTGCGACAGAAAGGCGTACAGCCGGCAGAAGGCGCCCATGTCGCCCTTGAACAGCACCAGCACATCCATCGCGTCCCGGGCGGCCTGGGCGGCGTCCTTGTCGTGGCTGGCTTCGGCGGCGGCCCGCTGGGCCTGCAGGGCCTTGTAGCGTTTCAGCAGGCGGTCGGCCACCGGGGCGAGGGCGGCGCTCAGCTGGGCCTGGGTGCCTTTCGGGTCGGTCTCAATGTGGGCCACCCGGTCCACCTCGAAGCTGTCGTAAAAGCCGGCGCCGTCGAGCTTGGCGCGCAGGTCGAAGACCAGGTGCGGGTCGGTATTGGCCTCCAGCCGGGCGGTTTCGTAGTAGGTCTTGAAGGCGGTCAGCACGTCCTCGGCGTCGTTCACAAAATCGAGGATGTAGGTGGTGTCCTTGCCCGGGTGGGCGCGGTTGAGGCGCGACAGCGTCTGCACCGCCTGGATGCCGCCCAGCCGCTTGTCCACGTACATGCCGCACAGCAGCGGCTGGTCGAAGCCGGTCTGGAACTTGTTGGCCACCAGCAGCAGGTGATGGTTCGGGTCGGCGAAGGCTTCGCGGATGTCGCGTCCCTTGAGCCCGGGGTTCAGCGCTTTGGTGGTTTCGGCGACCGGTTCGGGGTAGCTCTCCGGGTCGTCGATCTCGCCCGAGAACGCCACCAGCACGCCAAGCTGATAGTTGCGTTTGAGGATGTAGCCGGTGATGGCCTTCTGCCAGCGCACCGCCTCCTTGCGGCTGGCGACCACGATCATCGCCTTGGCCTTGCCGGCCAGGAGCGGCTGCACGTTCTCGCGGAAGTGCTCCACCACCACCTGCACCTTCTGGCTGATGTTGTAGGGGTGCAGGCGCACCCACTGCATGATGCCTTTCAACGCCTCGGATTTCTCCACCTCTGTCTCGTCGTACTCCTTGCCGTTGTTGGCGAGCCTGAAGGCGAGCTTGTAGGTGGTGTAGTTCTTCAGCACGTCGAGGATGAAGCCTTCCTCGATCGCCTGGCGCATCGAATACACATGGAAAGGCTGCGGCAGGCCGTCGGCGTCCTTGCGGCCGAAGAGCTCCAGCGTCTTCGGCTTGGGCGTTGCAGTGAAGGCGATGTAGGTGAGGCCCTTGTCCTGGGCCGCCTTGGCGGACATCTGGGCGGCCAGCAGCGCCTCGGTGTCGATCTCGCCGCCGTCCTGAAGCTCGGCCAGCTCGTCGGCCGACAGCACCTGCTTGAGCTTGGCCGCTGCCTCGCCAGTCTGGGAGCTGTGGGCCTCGTCGGCGATCACCGCGAAGCGCTTGCCCTCGGTGGCGGCGAGCTCCTGCACCGCCTTCAGGGCGAAGGGGAAGGTCTGGATCGTGCACACGATGATCTTCTTGCCGTCCTTCAGCGCCTGGGAGAGCTGGGCGCTCTTGCTGCCGTGCTCGTCGGTGATGGTCGCCACCACGCCGGTAGTGCGCTGGAAGTCGAAGATCGCCTCCTGCAACTGGGCATCCAGCACGTTGCGGTCGGACACCACCAGCACGCTGTCGAACACCTTGCGATGCGCGGCGTCGTGCAGGTCGGCCAGAAAGTGGGCGGTCCACGCGATCGAGTTGGTCTTGCCCGAGCCGGCGGAATGCTGGATCAGGTAGCGATCGCCAGCTCCATGCTCCAGCACGTCGCCCACCAGCCTGCGGGTTGCGTCCAGCTGGTGAAAGCGGGGAAAAATGACGCTCGTGAGCTGCTTCTTGTCGTTGCGCTTGCCGATCAGGTAGCGGCCGAGGATCTCCAGCCAGCTGTCCCGCTGCCACACGTCCTGCCACAGGTAGTGGGTGGCAAATCCGAAGGGGTTGGGCGGGTTGCCGGCGCCGCCGGCGTTGCCCCGGTTGAAGGGCAGAAAGCGCGTCGCCGTGCCGGCCAGCCGGGTGCTCATCATCACCTCCGACTGGCTCACCGCAAAATGCACCAGCGCCCCGCCGGGGAAGGCCAGCAGCGGCTCCGCCAGCCCGCCCCTGGGGGCCGGGTCACGGTCGAAGCGGTACTGGTCCACCGCATCGCCCACGCTCTGGGTGAAGTCGGATTTCAGCTCGGCGGTGGCCACCGCGATGCCGTTCACAAACAGCACCAGATCCACCGCGTCCTTCGGGTTGTTGAGCGCGTGATGCACTTGCCGCACCACCCGCAGCCGGTTGGCCGCGTAGGCCTGCTGGATCGCCGGGTTGAGGCCCAGCGCCGGCCTGAACTGCACCAGCGAGAGCGGCTTCTTCAGCCCCACCAGCTCCACCCCGCGCCGCAGCACCTCCAGCGTGCCGTGCTCGTTGAGGCACCTGCGCACCCGCTCGGCCAGCACCTTGGGCAGCGCCGCGCCGTGGGTCTTGGCCAGCGCCTGCCAGTTCTCGGGCTGGGTCGCCTCCACCCAGGCCAGCAGATCGGGCAGGAAGAGGGCGTTTGGGCGGTCGTAGTGGGCGGCGTCGCCCTCGGCGTACAGCCAGCCGTGGCGGGCCAGGTGATCGCAGATGGCGGATTCGAAGTGGATTTCCTGGTGCAGGTTCATGGGCTCATGGCTTTCAGTCGCCCCAGGACAACGCCGACGCGCTCCGGCTCGGCCAACAGGCCCGGCAGCACGTTCACGAAGTCCGGGCTTGCTAGCAAAGGACCAAATGCCGCAGCGACGGCCTGCCGGACGTCGGCAGGCGCGGCGGCCAACTCAGCGGCAAGCGCCTCGCGCCCATCTACGATGTTGAGCACATCCTCAAGGTCATGGCTGCTCAGGAAGTCGCCGCCACCGCGGCCGGCAAAGGCCTCCAGCTTGGTTGCGACAAACGCCACGGCGCTCACCAGCCGAATCGTCACGCCATTGCCCAGGTCCACGGGCACGGCCGTTTCGACTGCATAGGGATACCAACGGTTCGAGAAGCCCAGCACATCCGGCTGCACCGGCATCAGGTCGAAGAGCACACCCGATGCCTTGTGCACCCAGCGACAAATCACGTCGCTGCTGACGTCGCGCGCAAACCCACGCGTGGCAACCAATGCCTCGATTCGATGTAACAAGGCCCGGTTTGCACTTACCACCGCATCCACGTCGCGGGTGGCACGGACGCTGTCGGCCAACGGGTCCGTCACCAGCAGGCCGGCCACGGCGCCGCCGATGAACACCACCTGTTCCCGCAAGTCGCCCAGCGCCTCGGCGACTTGGCGAAGATGGGGCAAGTTCGGGTCATTGGTTCGCATCGGCACTTCCCGGGCCGAGCTGATTGAGCTCGGCTTCCATCAACTGCGCTGCCAGGGCACGCTCGCGCGCACGTCCGGTCCGCAAAGCGTCCAGCAGGGCCAGCAGGCGATGCAGCGCAGGGTCGGCGAGAGCGGCCTGAGGGGCGGTCTTGTAGAGCGGCGAGAGCGTGGGCCCCTTCGCGGAGCCGGTCGGATGGGCCCAGACGGGCGCATCCCCCGGGGCCACCGTCAACCGGCCGGCGAGCGGTTCCGTGCCGATAGACGTCGGTACCCCGCGTTTGACCGGCCCCTGAGTGGCCGGCCAGACGTAACGCACCCCGTGCAGCATGAACTCCAGCAGGTTCGGCCTGACCGGCGACCATTCGCCGCGCGCCGGCGCGACCGCCAGGCCGGAGGCCACGGCGCGCTTTACGCTCGCGTGGGTCTCCGACGCGCTCATGGCAAGGGCTTTGCCCAGGGCGGCATAGGTCCAGCGCTGCGACGGGTTCGCAGCGGCCTTCAGCAGCACCAGCAGGTCTTGAGGTTTGAGGTCCATCGTTCGCTGTATTCGAAATTCGCGAATTACGAATACTTGCCGATCTTGATGCGATTGGCAAGCTGAAACTGGTCACGTAACCAATCGTACGGGGCCCGCGCAACGCCAGATCAAAGCCCAGGCATCTGAAATAACGCCCGTGCTCGCCCTTCGACCTGCGCCGTGTTCCAGCGCCATGACTTGCCGTCCTCGTGGAGCACGAACTGCTCGAACCCGTAGCCCATGTGCCGGGGCCGCTGTTGCAGCAGCGGCGCCGGTCGGTGCAAGGCTTCAGTGCCGAGGGCTGCCTGCCGCAGGCCCGCAGCGGAAACCCGATGGCCGGCGCTCGGTTAGTTCAGGAGCGCGTCGTGGCCCTTGCCGGCACGCATCTGCACGTGGTGAAAGTTGTTGCCGCCCACGCCGCCCCCACGAAACATGCGGCCGGCCGTCTGCGATCCGACGTCGCGCCTGTCGGACGGACTCGGGGCCGCGAGCGACGAACGCGCCGGGGCGGCGACATCCAGCCAGGAGTCCGGGCGGCATTTCGGCGCATGGAAGGTGGATTCAATGACTGGCAAGTCGAAGACAGGAGCCAGATGGAAAATCAGAAACATGGGCGCGCGATGGCTTACGCGGCTTCGTGTCGGACGTCGATCTGGCCGGTGACGGCAGCGGAGATCAGGGCGGCGCGGCGTTCCTTGAGGAGGGCGATGGCGCGCTCGGATTCGAGTTTCAGCGAATCGAGCTTGGCGGTTTCGGTGTCGAGGAAAGAGATGATGGCGGTTTGTTCGTGCCTTGGGGGGACGACAACACTCAATTCCCGGATGGTGGATTGCCCGATATTAAGCATTGAACTGCTGGCTCCCGTTGCAGCAAGCTCAATCTGACCGCGAACCTGCGGAGTACCGAGATACGAAGCTAGAAACTGAGGCGAGCAGGCGTCGGTGCGCAAGCGTAGCCGGTACAGTTTGTCGCACAGCATCAACCTGGGGTAGCTCCGCAAAGCGACTGCGGCGCTACCGACAAGCTCGCGGGTGTTGGCGCGCGAAATTAACAAGTCTCCGGATGCCAAGCCCAGTTCCGGAAGGGGCTCTAACTCGCGCGGCAATGTCTTGTTCTCCTCAGGTCGGAAAATCCCACCATTCACGCAGCCGACTTTAAGGACACCCCATTCGTCCTCGGACTGCACTGGGAAGCCTTCACACTGAGGGCTCCAGCCTTGCTCCAGGCTTGCTACGAGATGCTTGATGCGCAGAAGAACCCAATGCTCGGGCACCTCCCCCAGCCACGCCACGCCGGAATCCTTCATCGGCGCATCCGGGTTCAGGCCCTTGGTGACGGCATGGGAAATGGTGGCCTGGCGCTTTTCGGCGAGCAGCCGCAGGAGCGTCTCCTGCTCGGCAATCAGCGCGTCGATCTTCTCGGTCTCGTGGTCGAGAAACTTAAGTATTAGCTTCTGTTCCGGTAGCGGCGGAATGCCAACATGAATAGATTTAAGATTATCCCAATTGATTGATGCTCGGTGTTCTAGGATTCCATTTCCAAAGGACTGTGCATACGTCTGGAACTCCTTATTTTCAAATATCCTGAAAGCGTATCTTGGTTCGACACGATGAAGCCTTGGACGAAGGACAATGTAGACAGGGCTACATACACCATCGTAGGGTGACAAACCGTATGACCCAATACCATAGTTCATGCTGTTGATGACGAAATCGCCCCGGCACACCAGCTTGCATTTACTGAGGTCGTCCGGCTTTTTGTTACCAACGTCTCCTTTTTCCTCGTAAGGGATGACGCCCACGTTCGAAATAAGGGACAGGTAATACTGATTCTCTGCCCCTTCATTCTTGGCTGTTTGTTCGTCCACGAAAGCGCGGCAAGGGATTACGTCCCAATGTTCAGGAACGTGAGCCAACCACTGGCCGCCTGAACTCTTGTACTTCGGATAACAGGGCAGGCTCATTCCGCCAGCCCTTCCAGCATCGCCATGATCCGGGCGGTGACGCCCTTCAGCTCCTCGTCGATCTCGTGCAGGCTGCGCGGCGCCTCGAAGACGTAGAAGTGGCGGTTGAACGGGATCTCGTAGCCGACCTTGGATTTCTCGTGGTCGATCCAGGCATCCGGCGCGTGGGGCAGGACTTCACGCTGGAAGTAGGCATCGATGTCCTCGGTGAGCGGCACGTTCTCGGTATCGCGCAGGCTGCTGTCGGGCTGGGGCTTGCCCTTCTGCTTGCCGCGCTCGCCGAGCACGATGTTG
>NZ_CALAYQ010000072.1:0-43974 GCF_937894855.1 uncultured Zoogloea sp. | reverse complement strand
CGCCGAGGCCGTAGGAGGCGGTGATGAACACCACGCCGTCGAAGCCGGATTCGGTGTCCATCGTGAACATCACGCCGGAGGCGCCGATGTCGGAGCGGACCATGCGCTGAACGCCAGCAGACAGGGCGACTTCAGCGTGGGTGAAGCCCTTGTGCACGCGGTAGGCGATGGCGCGGTCGTTGTACAGCGACGCGAACACTTCCTTGATGGCGTGCAGGATGTTCTCGTAGCCGTGGATGTTCAGGAAGGATTCCTGCTGGCCGGCGAAGGACGCATCGGGCAGATCCTCGGCGGTGGCGGAGGAGCGCACGGCGAAGCTGCCATCACCTTCGGCGGTGAGCAGCTCGTAGGCGGCCTTGATCTCGGCTTCGAGTTCCGGCGGGAAGGGGGTGTCGACGATCCACTGGCGGATCTGGGCGCCGTTCTTGGCGAGGGCCACGACGTCATCCACGTCCAGGGTCGCCAGGGCGGCGCTGATGCGGTCGGCCAGGCCCTGATGGGACAGGAACTTGCGATAGGCGTCGGCGGTGGTGGCAAAGCCGCCGGGCACGCGCACGCTGGCGGGCAGCTGGCTGATCATCTCGCCGAGGGAGGCGTTCTTGCCGCCAACCTGCTCGACGTCGGTCATGCGGAGTTCTTGGAACGGAATGACGTTACGGGCCATGAAAAATCTTCCTGGGAGAAATTGAAAACAGATTTGGAATGCTTTTCTGCTGCGCATTGTATGAGGTTTGCTGCTGCGCCACATTGAGGGTTTATCCCAATGCGTGCAGCCTGCCACGCACCGATCCGGGGCGACTTCGCCGGCTTGCGGGGGCTGGAATGGGATAAGATGCTCCATTGCCCGGCACAGGCCGCGCGCGCGATTCCGTATATTTCTGCTGCCACATCCATGAGCCAGACCCGCCACGTTTTCTTCATCTCCGACGGCACCGGCATCACCGCCGAAACCCTCGGCCACAGCCTGCTTGCCCAGTTCCCCGACACCCGCTTCCGCAACCACCGCCTGCCGTTCATCGACAGCACCGACAAGGCCCGCGACTGCGTGCAGCGGATCAAGGACGCGGCCATCGAAAGCGGCATCCGCCCGATCGTCTTCAACACCCTGGTCGATCCGAGCGCCGTGGCCGCGCTGCGCGAGGCCGACGCCCTGTTCCTCGACCTGTTCGAGAAGTTCATCGAGCCCCTCGAGAACGAGCTGGGCCAGCGCTCCACCCACGCCGCCGGCCGCTTCCACGGCATCGCCGACAGTCAGGACTACAAGAAACGCATCGAGGCGATCAACTTCACCCTCGCCCACGACGACGGCGTCTCCCACGCCGATCTGGCCGAGGCCGACGTGATCCTGGTCGGCGTGTCCCGCTCCGGCAAGACGCCCACTAGCCTTTATCTGGCGATGCAGTTCGGCATCAAGGCCGCCAACTACCCGCTGATCCCCGAAGACTTCGAGCGCAACCGCCTGCCGGTCGAGCTCACCCGCTACCGCGGCAAGCTGTTCGGCCTCACCATCGGGCCGGATCGCCTCTCGCAGATCCGCCAGGAGCGCCGGCCCAACAGCCGCTATGCGTCCCTCGAAAACTGTCTGCACGAGATCGAATCCGCCCAGCGCATGATGAAGCGCGAAGGCATCAAGTGGCTCGACTCCACCGCCAAGTCCATCGAAGAAATCTCCACCATCATCCTGCAGGAAGTCCGACTCGACCCGCAGTCCTACTAAAAGGAAAGACCGCCGCGCGCCCCGCCCGGCCTGCCCGATGGCAGCCGGGGATCGTGGCGCCCGCGGCGCGGTCAAACCTCTGAATCAACAAGGAGAGCCCGATGAAACGTAACCGACTCGGTCGCCGTGGCGGACTGCCCCGCGACGCCGAACAACTCCTGTGGCTCGCCAACGGCCTGGCCGAATCCAGCAGCCGTGCCGAAGACCACTTCTGGGACCAGCGCCTCGCCGGTGCCGTGGATGCCCTGCTCCGTGCCGAGGACGAAGACGCCCTCAACACCGCGCTCGACCACCTCTCCACCGCCAGCGCCCACGCCTACGACGAGCTCGCCGACATGATCGAGTCCCGGGCCGAAGGCGCGCTGAAGTCCGACGACCAGCACGACGTGCTCCTCATCGCCTGCCCGGTGATGGCCTGGAGCCGCTACCGCATCCCCGCCACGCCCATCGCCGCCGCGGTGATGGCCAACCTGCGGGTGCATCTCAAGGCCCACATCCTGGCCAAGGACGTGAAGCTGGCGCTGGCCGACTTCCTGTTCAGCCCGGATCAGCTACCCCAGGGCTACTGCGCCACCGCCGACTTCGCCACCCACCTGGGCAAGGCCGCCGGCACCGACACCGACCTGCACATCAAGACCGACAACCTGCCCGAGACGGCCCAGTTCCTGTCCGACAACCGCTACCTGCTGGGCGCGGTGATCGTGCCCAAGGGTGCGCCGATCTTCCGGTGGCAGGAAGAAGACTGCACCCGCGAGCAGGCGCTGGACCAGTGGCGTGCCCAGGGCGGCGCGTGCGTCGCCCCGCTGCTCACCGGCTGCGCCTTCGAGGTCGTGCTGCCCAACGCCTACTTCGCCGCCAGCCGCGAGGCCGACAAGGCTTCTCGCCCGTACTCGATCCAGGCCTCGGTAGCCTTCCTGTCCACCACGCTGGATACGCCGGCGGCCGGCCTGCGGGCGGTGGTCGCCCCGTTCTTCGAGCGCCAGGTCGAGGAGTTCCGCATCGGCTTCACCCGCCGCGGCGGCAACGACGTGGTGCATGGCGTGGTGTGGCCTCTGCTGGGCGCCGAGGACGAGAGCAGCGAGACCCTCGCCGAGATCGAATCGACCCTGCGCAGCTGCGGTATCGCCGACATCCTGGTGCTCGACAACGAGTTTCCGATGGAATACTGCGACGACTGCGGCGCACCCATGTACCCCTCGCCCGAGGGCGAAGCGGTACATGCCGAACTGCCCGAAGAGCAGGCCGAGCAGATGCCCAAGCACCTGCACTGAGCATCAGCGGGCCGGCTTCAACCGGCCCGTTTCGTTTTCCCCCAACCCGAGAGACTGCCATGAGCCGAAAGATCGAAAAGACCGACGCCGAATGGCGCGCCCAGCTGAGCCCCGAAGAGTTCGAAGTGACCCGCAAGAAGGGTACCGAGCGGGCCTTCACCGGCCGCTACTGGGATTGCCACGAACAAGGGCAGTACCGCTGCGTGTGCTGCGGCGCCGACCTGTTCTCGTCCGAGCACAAGTTTGATTCGGGCTGCGGCTGGCCCAGCTTCTACGCCCCGGCCGCGCCCGAAAACGTCGAGGAAGCCGAGGACCGCAGCCACTTCATGCTCCGCACCGAGGTGCTGTGCCACGACTGCGGCGCCCACCTGGGCCACGTCTTCGAAGACGGCCCGGCCCCCACCGGGCTGCGCTACTGCATCAACTCGGCGGCGGTGAAGCTGGAGCAGGACGGCGACGACTGAATGATCGAAGCCCCAAAAGCCGAACAGCCCGCAAAGGGCTGTTCTGTTTTTCAGATGCGCATCGCGTCCAGCGTCTTCGAGCGGAAATCCCGCCGGTACAGCACCAGCACGATGCAGCTGGTGGTGGCAAAGAACAGCCACGGCTGAACGAACCACGACACCGCCGCCAGCCCGAAGTAATACGCCCGGATGCCCCGGTTGAACTCGTCGCCGGAGAGCGAGTTGATGCGGGCAAAGCGCTGGGCGAACTCCTCGGTGCCCTCCCCCGGCGGCGGCGCCGCGCCGATCAGGATCGACAGCATGTTGAACTGGCGCAGCGACCAGGTGAACTTGAAGTACGCCACGATGAAGATCGTCAGCAGCAGGAGCAGCTTCACCTCCCACACGTCCCGCGACACGTGGCGGGCAAAGGGCAGGTCGGCCGCCGCATCGATGAGCTTGTCCATCGCCCCGAGAAGCGCCAGCAGGCCGGCGATCACGTAGATGGTGGTGTTGGCGTAGAACGACACGCTCTGCATCAGGTTGCCGATCAGTGCCGAATCGGCCACCCGCACCTCACGCCGCAGCATCTGACGGCCCCACTCGAGGCGGAAATGGTGGCTCGCACCGAGCAGCCCCCGGGTGCTGCCGCCCTTCCCGTGCTCCACCACCCAGCCGTAGCCGATCCAGCACATCAGGAACCAGCCCAGCGCGATCCAGTCGGGCAACGAGAAGGCCGCGAGCCAGCCACCGCTCATGCGCGCCCCGCCAGCAGGAAATCACGGACCGGCGCGATCTGCGCCGGGTCCATCAGCGTGGGGGCGTGGCCGACATCCGGCACCTCGACGAGGCTCGCCTTCGGCCCACGGGTGCTCATCTGGCGGGCCGTATCGGCCAGCAGCAGATCGGATTCAGCCCCGCGCACCACCAGCGTCGGGCAGCTGATTGCTTCGTACACCGGCCACAGATCCACGTCCGCCAGCAGCGGCGTCTTGCGGAAGGGTTCGCCGATGCCCGGGTCGTAGCGCATCGCCCAGCCGCCCTCCACCGGCTTCACCGAGGTTTCGGAGAGATGCCGCCACTGGGCGTCGGTCAGCCGGCCGAAGGGCGCGCTCACCTCGCGGATGTAGGCCTCCGCCGCATCGAAGCTGGGGAACACCGGCGCGTTGCCCACGTACTGCCCGATGCGGCGCAGGGAGCTGACGGTGATCACCGGGCCCACGTCGTTGAGCACCAGCCGGCGGATCGGGTTCTCGGGCATGCTGGCGACGAGCATGCCGATCAGCCCGCCCATCGAAGTGCCCACCCAATGCACTGTCTCCACGTTCAGGCGGGCGATGAGGGTGATCATGTCGGCCACGTAGGTGGGCAGCTGGTAATCATCCTTCACCGCCAGCCAGCCACTCTGGCCGCGCCCCACCACGTCGGGGCAGACCACCCGGTAATACGGCGCCATCGCCCGGGCCAGGTCGTCGAAATCCCGCCCGTTGCGGGTGAGGCCATGAACGCACATCAGCACCCGCGGATTGGCCGGGTCGCCCCATTCGGTGTAGGCCATGCGGTGAAAACCGTGGGCGCCGATGCACTGCACGCTGCGCTGGCGCGGCTCGAACCAGGTTGGCGCAGGCGGTTCGGAGGTGGGTTCGATGGGCGCGGGTGGCGCGGGCTGAGCACTGAAAAGCTGGCGGAGGGCGGCGAGGAGGCTCATGGTCACTGAAGCAGATTCGAGACCACCAAGCATAGCACCTGCCGGCGGCGCGCCGGTTTCAGCGGCCGTGCCAGTAGCGCGGAGCAAGCGCCCGGGCGCCCACGGGTTGCGGCTCGGGCTCGCCCAGGGTGAACAGGATCGCGCCCCCTGCGTCGGTGCGCAGCATGCCCGCCCCCGACGCCGCCCACCGCGCCCACACCTCGCCGTTGGGATGGCGGAAGCGGTTGAGATAACCCACCGGAAAGATCGCCCAGCGCGGCCGGGTCGCCGCCACGAAGGCCGCGGTCGACGAAGTGCGGCTGCCGTGATGGGGCACCACCACCACGTCGCTGGCGAGGGCGTCGGCATCCCGGGCGAGCAGCGCCGCCTCGGAGACCGCCTCGATGTCGGAGGTGAGCAGCAGCTTGCGACCGCCCGCCTCCACCTGCAGCACGCAGGCGATGTCGTTGGTCTTCTTCGGCACCGCGTCGCTCGCCTCGGCCGGGTGGAGCACCCTGAAGCGCACGCCATCCCAATCCCAGCCCTGCCCGGCCGCGCAGGGCACATCCCGCGGGCCGGCGATCACCCGCGCCGGGTGGTTGGGCGGCAGCGAGCTGCGCACCTCGCCCACCGGCAGGCCGGTGAGCACTGCCTCAGCGCCACCGGCGTGGTCGTTGTCCTGATGGGTGACCACCAGCGTGTCGAGCCGGCGCACACCCAGCGCCCGCAGGTAGGGCAGCAGGATGCGCTCGCCGCTGTTGGCGTCGGCCGAAAACGCCGGGCCGGTGTCGAAGATCAGATCATGCCCGGCCGTCTGCACATGCACCGCCAGCCCCTGCCCCACATCCAGCACCGCCACCTTTGCCTCGCCCGGCGCCGGACGGGCCGGCGACCACAGCAGCAGCGGGACCAATGGCACCAGCCCCACCCAGCGGGCCGGCGTGCCGCGGGGCAGCAGCGCCCAAAGGCAGCCGAGCGCGGCCAGCACCGCCAGCGCCGGCGGTGGTGCCGCCTGCTGCCAGGCCGCCCACGGGAGATCAGCCAGCCAGCGCACCGGCACCATCGTCAGCGCGAAGGCACCATGGGCCAGGTCGGCGAACATCTGCAGCGGAAACACCGCATACGCCAGCGCCAGGGGCGTGACGACGAAGCTCACCAGCGGAATCGCGATCGCGTTGGCGAGCGGCGACACCACCGAAAACTGCTGGAAGAGCAGCAGCAAGGCCGGCAGCAGCCCCAGCGTGATCGCCCACTGGGCGCGCAGGGCGCCAAGGATGCGGCCATCCTGCCCCAGCCGCCCGCTGCTCACCAGGAACAGCAGCGCAACCGCCCCGAACGACAGCCAGAAACCCGCCGCCAGCACCGCCCACGGGTCGATCACCAGCACCACGCCAAGGGCCACCGCCAGCACCCGGCCGGGCGCCGTCTCGCGCCGCAGGCCGATCGCCAGCGCCACGCAGCCGAGCATGTAGAGCGTGCGCTGAGCCGGCACGCCCCAGCCGGCGAGCAGGCAATAACCCAGCGCCGCGATAAAACCCGCCGTCACCGCCGCCTGCTGGGCCGGCCAGCGCAGGGCCAGGGCCGGCGTGCGGCGCCAGATCGCCCCCACGCCGGCGGCAAACAGCGCCGCCACCATCGTCACGTGCAGCCCGCTGATCGCCACCAGATGGGAGATGCCGGTCGTCGCAAACACCTTCCATAACGCCGGCGGAATCGCGCGCTGATCGCCCACCGCCAGCGCCACCAGCACGCCAGCGTAGGGCGCATCCGGCAACGCGGCCTGGAAGCGCGCCCGCAAGCCTTCGCGCAGGCGCTCGACGCCATTCATCAGGCCTGGCACGAAGGCATCCACCCGCCGGTTGGTCTCGGCCGGGCGCACGCTGCCGGTGGCCCGGATGCCCTGCTGGAGCAGCCAGCCCTCGTAGTCGAAACCGTGGGGATTGACGTTGCCGTGGGGCCGCTTGAGGCGCACCGTGAGCTGCCAGCGCTCGCCGGCGTGGATCTCGGGCAGGCTGTGCAGCTCGTCGTCCCGATAACCCTTGTACCAAGCCAGCGAGATACGCCGCGGCACCGGCGCCGCACTCTCCTCCACCGCAAAGACGAAGCGCAGGCCGCGCTCGAAATCCTGGGGCAGACTGGCGATCACGCCGGTCATCTGCACATCGCGGCCTTCCAGTTCGCCGGGCAGCGCGTCGGCAAGCCGCAGCTCGGCCCGCCAGCCGGCGTAACTCCAACCGATCGCCGCGCCCGCCATCGCCAGCAACAGCCCACGAACGACGCCGCGCGCCGAAAGGCGCCACGCCAGCACGCCCAAAAGCAGGCCCACGCCCAGCGCGCTGCCCATTTCAAGCGGCGACGGCAGCGCCGCCCCGAGCTGGCACGCCAGAATGCCAGCCGCAAATGCCACAACGATAATTCCCATAACCCGGAATCTAGCCGAAAACGGGCGTGCCGTGCGGCCGACGCCAACTCGGGGCGAGTTGGTTAGAATCCCTGATGGAGACAAGGTCATCATCGTTCGGCGATGACCACAAAGACATGCGACGACTGCTCAAGCGCTACCTGCCGGACCACGAGACGCTCGCCGCCAACCGCTGGCTTGCGCCCTTTGGATCGACCCTGTTCCACCCCCGCCTGTGGCACCTCAACCGCCACTCCGCGGCGGGCGCGGTGGCGGTCGGCATGTTCTGCGGGCTGATTCCCGGCCCCTTCCAGATGCTCGGCGCGGCGCTGTGCTGCATGGTTTTTCGCGTCAATCTTCCGCTGGCGCTCTTCACAACCCTCTACACGAACCCGTTAACCATCCTGCCCCTTTACGTGGCGGCCTTTGCCATCGGCGAGTGGATTCTCGGGCCCGGTGCCGGCCACTTCACCGCGCCGCCCGAATGGGGCGCAGGCAGCTTGGCCAGCTGGCTCGACGCGCTGCTGGCGTGGGTCGCCGGGCTCGGCAAGCCGCTCTTTCTCGGGCTGGTGGTGCTGGCCTCGGGGCTGTCGCTCGCCGGCTACCTGCTGACCCGCGTCGCCTGGCGCAGTTATCTCATCCACCAGTGGCGCAAGCGCCGGAACAGTCTGACTTGAAGATCGCCTATCTCATCGCCCTGCTGCGCCGCCTGCTGCACCTCCGGCGGCGCCCGAAGGCCGTTGCAGTCACGCCCAACGGCCGGCGCACCAGCCAGCTGCCGCGCATCCTGCTGCGCATCTACTTCGCCGCCGGCTTCCTGGTCGCGCTGATGGCCGTCGGCACCGCCGGCTTCTATTACGCTGGCGGCGACAATGCGAGCTTCTCCGACGCCTTCTACATGACGATCATCACCGTCACCACGGTGGGCTATGGCGAAGTCGTGCAGATCGACGGCTTTGCCGAACGCCTTTTCGCCGGCCTCATCGCCCTGGCCGGCTTTGGCGCCGTGACCTTCCTCTTTACCAGCCTGACCGTTTTCTTCCTCGAAAGCGACCTCGATTACACCCTGCGGAGACGACGCATGGAAAAGCAGATTCGCAAGCTCCACGGCCACTACATCATCTGCGGTTTCGGCCGGGTCGGCCGCAACGTGGCCAACGAGCTCACCACCACCCATCGCCACTACGTGGCCATCGACGCCGACGAGGCGGCCATGGAAGCCCAGCGGGAACGTCTGCCCGGCCTGGTTTATCTGGGTGGCGACGCCAGCGACGACGATCTGCTGATATCGGCCGGCATCATGGATGCCCAGGGCGTATTTGCCGTCACCGGCGACGACAGCCGCAACCTGATGATCGTGTTCACCGCCAAGCAGCTCAACCCCAGCATCCGGATCGTTGCCCGCTGCCACGAGGTGCGCAACGCCGAGAAGCTCCGCAAGGCCGGCGCCGACAGCGTGATCTCGCCGGATTTCACCGGCGGCATGCGGATCGCTTCCAGCATGATCCGCCCCCACGTGGTGTCCTTCCTCGACGAAATGCTGCGCTCCGAACTCAAGCTGCGCCTGGAAGAGATCCGCGTGCCCGACAACTTCGAGCCCCGCGCGCTGGATACCCTGCGCCTGCGCAGCCCCAACTACGTGCTGCTGGCGGTGCGCAAGGATGGCGAAGTGGTCTTCAATCCGACCAAGGAATTCATGCTGGCTCCAGGCCAGCTGGTCATCGCGATGGCCTCACCGCTGGGCCGGCAGGAACTCGAAAGCGCGCTGCTGCCCGACTGAACCGGCCCCACAAACAGAAACGCCCCGGCATGCAGCGTCGCACACCGGGGCGTTTCCGTTTCGGGCCGAAGCCCGGCGATCAGATCTGGAAGTGAGACACCTCGGCCCGCAGCTGCTGGGCCAGCCCTTCCAGACGATGGGCGGTGTTGGCGGTATCGCGCACCGCGGCGCTGTTCTGCTCGGCCATCTGGGCGATGCGCTCCACGTTGCGGGCGATCTCGGTGCTCGCAGCCCCCTGTTCCCGCAGCGCGGCGGAGATGTCGGCGACCGCGCCCACCACCTGGGTGGCGCCGGCGTGGATCTGGTTCATTGCGTTACCGGCCTGACCGGCCAGCACGACGCCATCCTGCACCCGGGTCACGCCATCCTGCATGGTCGCCACGGCCTTTTCGGTGCCGTTCTGGATCGACACCACCATGCCGGTGATCTCGCCCGTGGCCTTGGCGGTACGCTCGGCCAGCTTGCGCACCTCGTCGGCCACCACCGCAAAGCCGCGGCCGCTCTCACCGGCCCGGGCCGCCTCGATGGCGGCGTTGAGGGCCAGCAGGTTGGTCTGGTCGGCGATTTCCTTGATCGAATTGACGATGGCCGAGATCTGGGTGGATTGGTCGCCGAGCTGCTGGATCACCTGGGCCGAATCGCGCACCGAACTGGCAATGCGCTCCATCTCGGTCACCGTCCGGGCAACCACCGCGCCGCCTTCCGACGACAGCCGGCCCGACGACGACGAGATGCCTTCGGCCTCGGATGCGCTGCTGGCGATCTCCTCGATCCCCACCGTCATCTCCTCGACCGCCGCCGCCATGCTGGAGGCCGCACTGCTCTGCTGCTCGGAGCCCGACGAAACCTGCGACGCCGAATGGGCCAGCACCTCGGCGGCCTTCGCCACATCGTTGGCGCCGCCCTGCACCTTGCCGATCACTACCGCCACCGCCTGGGCCATTTCGTTGAACTGGTCGGCCACCAGACGCAGTTCGTCCTGCGCGGAGAACTCGATGCGCGAGCGCAGATCGCAGTTGGCGAGCGCCTGGGCGCCGGACTTGAGCTCATTGACCGACTGCAACACCGCCACACAGAAGCCGGCGGACAGATAAAGCAGCAGCAGCAGGGCCGCCCCCGCGATGACCGCGTCGATGGTGAAGGCACGCTGGTGGGCGGCGATACGCGCCTTCAGCAGCGCATCCACCGACGGAATGAGCTCGTCGTAGGTCTTGGCGTAGGTCATGTCGATGGCCTGGGTGACGAGATCAAAATACGCCTTGGGCGCCATTTCGAAATCGCCCTTCAGGATGCGCTCCTGCAGCGCATTGATGACCTGCGAGGCGACGGCGTTGAACTCCTTGCCGAGCTTCTCGAGGGAGCCGCGGAGCGCCGGATTGGCCACCGCCGCCCGATCGAGGTTCTCGTTGAAATCCGCCAGGGTCATGTTCAGCTCGCCCAGCTGGGTGCTGATGTCGAAGCGCCGCTGATCGTCCAGGGCCTTCGCGGCGAGCACGCCGGTCCCCATCGCGCGCAGGCGGCCGAGGCGTTCCGAAACATCCGGCACCCGGCGGACCACGTTGTCGATCAGGTAGTAGGTGTCGGCCGACGGGTCGAGGGTCAGGTTGCCGTCGTCGCCCAGGTCATGCAGCGTGAGCATGACCTTGCGGATCAGGGCGGTGTGGGCAAGCAGGTTGTCCCGCGGCTTCATCTGCAGGCCGCCCGACTCCAGGGCCGACCAGTCCTTGCGCGCATCCGGCCAGCGTTTGACGGCCGATCGGGCCGACATGCCGGCAAAGGCTTCGTCTGCAGCCTTGAAGGCGGCCGCCACGTCGGCGGTCTTCTTCTGCAGCGGCGCGCGCATGTCTTCGTTGCCATTGAGCAGGCCGGAGGACAGCCCCCGGTGCTGCTGGCTCGTCTGAATCACCTTGAGCAGACGCGGTACCACTCCCAGCGCCTCGACCTCCCTCTCGGCGAAGTCGATGTTCTCGCGAAGGGTCAGGGCAAGCTGGGCCAGCAGGGTTCCAATCACCAGCAGCGCGATCACCCCGAGCAGGGCAAATTTCTTGGGGTAGCGCATGCGGTTGAGCAGAGCAACCGCGGGGGCGAATAGTGCGTTCATGGTGTCTCCGGTAAATCGCCGCCGGGACCACCACGGGCCCGGGTGCGCATATATCGACACCCCCGCCCGTAAACTTAAGAAACCCTAATTAAATAATGGTTATCTGAAAAACCATGCGCAGCCAGCCGGCGGGCTATCACGATTTCCACCTCGCATCCGACTGTCTCACCGGTCACGCACCGTATTCGAGCACCCCGTCCTGCAGACGCAGTACGCGGCTCGCCCGGGCAGCCAGTTGCGGATCATGGGTGACGATCACGAAGCCCGTGCCCTGCTGTTCGGCGAGCTCCAGCATCAGCGCAAACACCTTCTCGGCGGTCTGGCGATCCAGGTTGCCGGTGGGCTCGTCGGCCAGCACGCAGGCCGGCTTGGTCACCAGCGCCCGGGCGATGGCCGCCCGCTGGCGTTCACCGCCGGAGAGCTCGCCCGGCGTGTGATCGAGCCGATGCCCCAGGCCCACCGCCTTGAGGGTTTCGGCAGCCCGGGCCAGGGCCTCGTCCTTGGGCATGCGCCGCACGAAGAGCGGCATCGCCACGTTCTCGACGGCCGAGAACTCGGCCAACAGGTGATGAAACTGGTAGATGAAGCCCAGCGACTCGTTGCGCAGGCGACCGCGCTCAGCATCCGAGATCGTCGAGAAATCCCGCCCCAGCAGCTTCACCTCACCCGCCGACGGCACGTCCAGCCCGCCCAGCAGATGGAGCAGCGTGCTCTTGCCGGAGCCCGACGAACCCACCACCGCCACCCGCTCGCCCGGCGCCACCGACATGGTCACGCCGCGCAGCACCTCGACCGCGTCCACGCCTTCGCGGAAGGACTTGGACAGCCCACGGCATTCGATCACGGCATCACTCATAGCGCAGGGCCTCCGCAGGGTTGAGACGCGACGCCCGCCAGCTCGGGTAGAGCGTCGCCACGAGGGTCAGCACGAAGGACACCACGGTGATCGCGATCACGTCGGACCACAGCAGCTCGGACGGCAGGTCGGAGATGTAATAGACGTCCTTGGCCAGGAACTGCACGCCAAAGAACTGCTCGATGGCCGGCACCACCACGTCGATGTTGAGCGCCAGCGCCACACCAGCCGCCACACCCAGACCGAGCCCGATGAAGCCGATCAGCGCGCCCTGGATCACGAAGATGCCCATGATCGAACCCGGGCTCGCCCCCAGCGTGCGCAGGATGGCGATGTCGGCCTGCTTGTCCTGCACCGCCATCACCAGCGTCGACACGATGTTGAAGGCCGCCACCGCGACGATCAGCAGCAGGATGATGAACATCACGTTCTTCTCGATCTGCACCGCGCGGAAGAAGTTGGCGTGACTGCGCGTCCAGTCCGACACCATCGTGTCGGCGTCCAGATAGCGCGGCAGCTCCCGCGCCACCCGCGGCGCCTCGAAGAGATCGTCGAGCTTGAGACGCACGCCGCTCACCCGGTCTTCCATGCGGTACAGCGTCTGGGCGTCCTGCAGATGCACCAGCGCCAGGCTGGAGTCGTATTCGTACATCCCCACTTCAAAGATGCCCACCACCTTGAACTGCTTGACCCGCGGCAGGATCGCCGCCGGCGTCACCAGCCCCTGGGGCGCGATCAGCGTCACCTTCTCACCCGTGGACACCCGCAGCGCCCGGGCCAGATCCGCCCCCAGCACGATGCCGAACTCGCCGGCACGCAGGTCGTCGAGCTGGCCGAAGCGCATGTGCTTGGCAAACTCCGCCACCTTGTCCTCGGCGTCGGGCAGGATGCCGCGCACCAGCGTGCCGCGCACGGTCTGGTCGAAGGACAGCATGCCCTGGGCCTGCACGAAAGGCGCCACCGCCCGCACGCGCGGGTGCTTCGCCGCCTCGTCGGCGATGCGCTGCCAGTTGGCAAGCTCGCCGTCGTAGCCGCTCACCTGCACGTGGGACGCCACGCCCAGGATGCGCGTGCGCAGCTCGCGCTGGAAGCCGTTCATCACGGACAGCACGACGATCAACGCCGCCACGCCGAGGGCGATGCCCAGCATCGAGACCAGCGAAATGAAGGAGATAAATCGATTGCGGCCCTGCGCCCGCCGCTTGGAGCGGGTGTAGCGCAGGCCGACCAGGAATTCATAAGACATCGGCAATGGAACCAGAAACGCCGGCACCCGGCGCAGGGGCGCATTGTGCCGCAGATATCCGATTTGAACGAGAGGCGCCATCCGCCCCGCCACCGTGACGCCGTGCGCTGCCGCCCACCGGTCGCTTTTGCCAAGCCCTCGCCGACTGCCGTAAGCTCCCGTCAGCCCAACATCATCGGCCAGCCGCCATGCGCCTCAGCAAGCCCGCGATCTTCCTGTCCCTGTGTCTGGCCTCGATGGCGGGCCTTGCCGCCGACACGGCCACCCTCACCGCGCCCGAAAAGCTCCGCGCCGATCCAACCCCCTACGCGGCGGTCGTGGGCGCCGTCCATCGCCTTGCCACGGTGCGCATCGTCGACGAGCGCCGCGACTGGTATCGGGTCGAAGCCGACGGCGGCCGCAGCGGCTGGCTGCCCCGCCAGAGCCTGCAGCTCGACACGCCTGCGCCGGCCGCCGCCAGCGCCAGTCAGCCCAGCCCCGGCAGTGACGCCCGCCTCGTGCCCCGCAGCACGCCCCGCGCCTCCAATCACGCCCTGCTCCTCAGCCTCGATCCCGCCCGCGCCAGGGCCGACGGCGAAGCCGCTGCCGCCATCGCCCGGCTGATGGGCGTGCCGGACGCCAACCTCCAGCAGCCACCCGCCGCGCAGCTCGACGCCGACGGCCTGCGCCGCGCCCTGGCCGCCCTCGACGCACGCCTCGGCACCGACGACCGGGCCTTCATCCATCTCTCCGGCGCCGGCGGCAACCCACCCTGCGCCGACGCCATCCCCACCGCCGGCCGCGACGCGCTGCCCCTTTCCGAATTCAGCGGCTTCCTCTGCAACCTCGCCCGCAAGGCCGACAAGCTGGTGGTGGTGGCCGACGCCGGTGACAGCCGCTGCCCGGCCCCCGCCATCAACGCTGCAGCCACCGGCAACATCCTCACCCTCTCCGGCCCTCGCGGCACCACCCAGGCCCTCCGCGACTGCCTCGACGGCCGCACACCGCTCACCGCCAGCGCCGGCATCGCCACCGGCGAAGACTGGCGCCACTGCGCCCAGGCCGCCCTCGGCGCCGGACGCATCACCCTCGGCGGCAATCCGTCCCTCGCCCCCGCGCCCGGCCTCGTCGTGGCGACGCCGGCCTCGCCCCGCAAGCTGCTGCAGGCGATCCACGCCCAGCGCAGCGAGCGCCGCAACGTCACGATCGCCGGCCTGCGCGGCAGCTATCGCGCCGGCGAGACGATCCGCGTCTCGGTCAGCGGCCCCCAGGGCGGGCAGCTCTACCTGCTCGCCGCCCGGGACGACGGCTTCGTGCTGCTCCATCCCTCGCCCGCCGCCCCCGCCGAGCGCTTCACCGGCAGCCAGAGCCTGAGCCTTGCGGCCCGCGACATGGGCAGCGGCAACGTCCGCCTGCTGGCCCTCGTCAGCGACAGCCCGCGCAACTTCATGCGGGCCGGTTTCAGCGGCTCCGGCAACGTGGCGACGGCGCCGGCCGACGCCCGCAGCCTGCGCGACCTGCCCCTCGAAATCCTCGGCGGCGACACCAGTCTCACCTGCCAGCGGGCCGAAACCCGCAACCTCGGCGCAGCCCAGGCCCGCCAGTGCTCCACGGCCTTCGGCTCGACCATCGCCGACCTCACCATCAGCCCTTGAGTGCCCCAAGGGCCGGCTTCGCCCAGCCCACCCGCCATGAGGGCTCAAGGAAGCCTGGGACGGCCCGGCGCTTCCTTGAGGGCGGCGCGGGTGGCGGGCGGCCCGTGCTAGACTCGGCACCCGAATTTACATTCCCCGACCGGGCTCGCCAGCCCGGTCGCCACGCCGTCGCACCCATGCAGTTTCACCTTGTCCTGCCCGGCCTCGCCTGGCCCCGCAGCGGTGCCAGTCACGCCGCCGGAGACCTGTCGCTGCCTGCGCTGTCCGCGCTGCTGGGCCACGCCCACGCCAGCTGGCAACCCGCCGTCGCGCCCGAAACCTGGCTCGCCGCCCGCTTCGGCGCGGACGATGCCCGCCTGCCCTACGCCGCCCTGCGCCGCGCCGGCGAAACCCCGCCCGCGGCCGACGCCCACTGGCTGTGCTGCGACCCGGTGCACCTGCACTTTTCCCGCGACAAGCTCCTGCTGGCCGACGCCTCGGGCCTCGGCATCACCACCGACGAAACCGCCACGCTCATCGCCGGCCTCAACGACACCTTCGCCGACATCGGCCGCTTCGAGGCCCCCGCGCCGGATCGCTGGTACGTCGCCCTCGCCGACGAGCCGCGCCCGTTCTTCCACCCGCTGCCCGACGTCAATGGCCGGCCGGTGCAGCTGTTCATGCCCGAAGGCGAGGACATCGCCCGCTGGGCGCGCCTGTCGAACGAGCTGGAAGTGTGGCTCTACAACCACCCGGTCAACGCCGCCCGCGAAGCCGCCGGCCAGCGCGTGATCAACGGCGTGTGGCTGTGGGGCGCCGGCCCCGCGGATGTCCGCCTGCAGGCCCCCGCCCCGCGCATCCAGGCCGACGCGCCCTTCGCCCGCGGCCTCGCCCGCTTCGCCGGGGTTGATCCCGAGCCCACCGAGCGCTACCTCGACGGTACCGGCTTTGCGGTGGTGAGCAGCCTCCAGCGCCCGGCCCTGCATCTGGATGCAGCCGCCTGGCAGGCCGCCCTGCAGCAGCTCGAGCAGCACTGGTTCGCACCGCTCCTCGCCGCCCTCAAGGCCAAGCGCATCCGCACGCTCACCATCAGCGCCCCCAGCGACAAGCACTGCCTGGAGCTCGAGATCTCCGCCGGCAGCCTGTGGAAGTTCTGGCGCAAGCCCCAAACCCTCGCCGCCGTGCTCGCCACGGCGCCGCAACCCGCCTCCACCACGCCATGACCCGCATCCTGCCCCGCCCGGCCCCGGCCCGCGCCGTCACCCGCCTGATCGAAGCCGGCACGCACCCGCTGCTCGCCCGCATCTACGCCGCCCGCGGCATCCAGAGCAAGGACGAACTGGACTACAGCCTCAAGGCCATGCTCCCGCCGGCCCAGCTCAAGGGCGTGCGCGAGGCGGCCGAGCTCCTCGCCGACGCCATCGAGGCCGGCGCGCGGATGCTCATCGTGGCCGACTACGACTGCGACGGCGCCACCGCCTGCGCCGTGGGCATCCGGGCGCTGCGCATGTTCGGGGCCGAGGTCGGTTATCTGGTACCCAACCGCTTCGAATACGGCTACGGCCTCACGCCGGCCATCGTCGAGCTCGCCGCGCCCATGGCGCCGGACGTGCTCATCACCGTGGATAACGGCATCGCCAGTGTCGATGGCGTCGCCGCCGCCCGCGAGCACGGCATCGCCACCGTGATCACCGACCACCACCTGCCCGGCGACGAGCTCCCCGAGGCCGACGTGATCGTCAATCCCAACCAGCCCGGCTGCGAATTCCCCAGCAAGAGCCTGGCCGGCGTGGGCGTGATGTTCTACACCATGCTCGCGCTGCGGGCCGAGCTGCGCGACCGGGGCGCTTTCGAGGGCAAGGCCGAGCCCAACCTGGCCGATCTCCTCGACCTCGTGGCGCTGGGCACCGTCGCCGACGTGGTCAAGCTCGACCACAACAACCGCATCCTGGTCGCCCAGGGCCTCCAGCGCATCCGCGCCGACCGCATGCAGCCGGGCATCCGCGCGCTGTTTGCCGCCGCCGGCCGCGACGCTGCCCGCGCCACCACTTTCGACATGGGCTTCGCCCTCGGCCCGCGCCTCAACGCCGCCGGCCGGCTGGCCGACATGTCGCTGGGCATCGAGTGCCTCATCACCGATGACATGGGCCGCGCCCTCAACATCGCCCAGGAGCTCGACAAGCTCAACCGCGAGCGCCGCGCCATCGAGGCCGAGATGCAGGAAGGCGCGATGGCCAACCTCGACGCCATCGACCCGGGCGCCCGCTCCAGCCTCGTGCTCTTCGAGCCCGACTGGCACCAGGGCGTGATCGGCATCCTCGCCGGGCGCATCAAGGAGAAATTCCACCGCCCGACCATCGCCTTCGCCCGGGGCAACCCCGGCGAGCTCAAGGGCTCCGGCCGCTCGATCCCCGGCCTGCACCTGCGCGACGCGCTGGACCTCGTCACAAAGCAGGCGCCGGGGCTGGTGCTCAAGTTCGGTGGCCACGCGATGGCCGCCGGCCTCACCATCCGCGAAGACGACCTGCCGCGCTTCGAGCAGCTTTTCGAGGGCATCGTGACCAGCCTCATCGACCCGGCCAACCTCACCCGCAGCCTCGAGACTGACGGCGCGCTGGAAGACAGCCTCTACAACCTCGAAACCGCCCGCCTGCTGGAGCGCGAGATCTGGGGCCAGGGCTTTGCCGCGCCGGTCTTCGACGACGTCTTCCGGGTCGAGAACCAGCGCGTTCTGAAGGACAAGCACCTCAAACTGCAGCTCAAGAAGGGCAACACCCGGCTCGAGGCGATCCAGTTCAACCACGCCGACGCCGCCGCGCCGTCGATCCACGCGGCCTTCCGGCTGGCGGTGAATGAATACAACGGGGTGTCGAGCATCCAGCTGATGCTCGAGCATTTCGAGGCCGCGTAAATCATGGCCGCGTAAACGCACAAAACCCCGCCGGAGCGGGGTTTGTTGATTGTTCGATCAGCCGATCGAAGCGACCTGATCAGTAACGGCCACCGCCGCCACCGCCATAGCCACCACCACCGGGGCCACGACGGCCACCGCCGCCAGGACCACCGCTGCCCGGACCACGCCGCGGACCGCCGAAGCCGCCGGTACGGGGCTCCTGCGGGCGGGCTTCATTGACGGTCAGATTGCGGCCGTCGATGTTCTTGCCGTTCAGACCGGAAATCGCGCCCTGGGCTTCCTGATCCGACCCCATCTCAATGAAACCAAAGCCTTTTGAGCGGCCGGTTTCACGATCCATGATCACCTGAGCAGAGGTCACGTTGCCGTACTCGCCAAACAGTTCTTCGAGACGGGCCTTGTCGACGCTGTAAGGCAGATTGCCTACGTAAAGCTTGGTACCCAATTGACGCGCTCCATGAGAGAAAGGCGGCCCGGAAGATGGTCGCTCACTCACACAATAGCAAGGCATTCCAGTCGCGTCGAATATTTTTGTAATGCGGCAACAAGGCCTGACGCGCAGCTCAGGCGAGGCTGCCGGCAAGCAGGATCAACGCCGGCACCACCACGAAGTACAGCCGCATCACCAGACGCAGCCGCGAGCCGACCTC
The DNA here is from genome assembly GCF_937894855.1 of uncultured Zoogloea sp. NCBI lineage: Bacteria > Pseudomonadati > Pseudomonadota > Betaproteobacteria > Rhodocyclales > Zoogloeaceae > Zoogloea > uncultured Zoogloea sp. The sequence continues at coordinate 25,295 of NZ_CALAYQ010000072.1, read as the reverse complement.
GGTGAGCCCCATGTAGTGACGGATCACCAGCAGGCCCTTCACCGCCACGATGCCGGCCACCACCGCGGCCAGCACCATCGCCGAGGCCGCGCTCTCGCCCAGCCAGGCGCTGCCGAGGGTGAGCGCCACCAGGCCCAGCCACACCCGCGTGGCCTGCCGTTCGGGGGATGTACGCGTCGTCATCGCCTTCACCTCAGCACGTAGAGCAGCGGAAAGATCACGATCCACGCCAGATCGGTGGCGTGCCAGTAGAGCGTGGCCGCCTCCAGGCCTTCGTGGTCATCCACGCTGTAGGCGCCGAATCGGCAGCGCAGGATCGCCCAGATCAGCCCCAGGCAGCCCCACACCACATGCACCAGGTGGTTGAAGGTGAGGTAGTAGTACATCGCCACGAAGCTGTTGCCGGTGCCCACCACGCCGTGCTCGATGTTCCAGTTGAACTCCCAGGCCTTGATGAGCAGAAAACCGATGCCGCCCAGGAGCGTGCCGAGCAGCCAGTTGCTGGCCACGCGGGATTCGCCCCGGCGGATCGCCAGCAGCGCGCGCACCGCGAAGTAGCCGCTGGTGAGCATCACCACCGTGTTGGCGATGCCGGCGCTGGTAAGGAGCATCGCCGAGCCGGCGCGGAAATCCTCCGGATGGTTGAACCGGAACCACGCCCAGGCCACGAACATCAGTGCAAACTCGGTCAGTTCGCACAGGATGCCGACCCAGATACCCCGGTTGCCCGGCACCGAGCCCGCCAGCATCGACCGCCCGGCCGGGGGTGCTACTGCGAGTTCCATCGACTGCTCCCAAGAAGATTCCGGGCCCCACTTTATCCCGCTGCCAGCAGGACCGACCGGCACAGTTTTGCACCGATCCGGGCGGATCAGTTTTTATTTTTCCCTTGCGTTTCATCAATGAAAACGGGCCATCCGCAGCGCTGCGGATGGCCCGTCGGCAAGCCGGAAACCCGGCTCGGCTACTGCTTGAGATGCGGGTTGAGAAAGCCCCGCATCAGCTTGGTGAGGCGCGGCATCACCACCCAGGTCATGGTCGCCACGATCAGCCCGGTGAGCAGCGCCACCTTGGGCAGGAAGGGCAGATAAGGGCGCACCAGCGGCTCGATCAGCCACAGCACCAGCGACACCGTCGGGAAGATACCCATCCACGTGACCAGCGCCATGCGCGCCCGCGGCGGGTGCATCGACGCCGGCACCACCGCCGGGGCGAACCACGCCTCAAGGCCCGACAGGCTGCGGTATTCCGGCTCGGCGTCGGCCACCTCGCGCAGGCGCCGGTGCATCTCGGCCCGGCCCGGGCAGGCATCCCAGGCAGCCAGCGCAGCCTCGGAGGCGAAATGGACTACCACCTGATACTCCTCCCCCGGCGTGTGAGGCGGGATCATCTCGGCACCCAGGAAGCCCGGGGTCTTCTGCATGTACTGAAACATCTCGCGCACGGTGGCTTCGTACTCCCGCTCCTTGCCCGGCTGGGCACGGCGGCGGGCGATGCGGGTGACGTGGCCGGGCTGGGCGGCGGCGGGGGTTCTGGCGTCCATGGCTGTCTCTGGGTCAGGCGTTGAGGATCGACACCGCGCGGGTGTTGAGATAGGGCTCGAGGGCTTCACTGCCGCCTTCAGAACCATAGCCTGAATCCTTCAGGCCGCCAAAAGGCATCTCGACCCACGGGGCCGCCGGCTGGTTGATCCACAACATGCCCACCTCGACCCGCCGGGCGAGCTGGTGGGCATGCTTGAGCGAGGTGGTGAAAGCGTAACCGGCGAGGCCGTAGGGCAGCCGGTTGGCCTCCAGGATGGCTTCGTCGAGGGTGTTGAAGCCGCGCACCGCCGCCACCGGGCCGAAAGGCTCATCGTTGAAGACCTTGGCGTCCAGCGGCACGTCGGCCAGCACGGTCGGGGCGAAGAAGTTGCCGGTTTCGCCGATCCGCGCGCCACCAGCGGCGACGGTGACGCCCCGGGCCACCGCGTCGCCGATGAAGTCGGCCATCGCCGCCACCCGGCGCGGGTTGGCCAGCGGCCCCATCTGAGTGCCTTCGGCGAGGCCGTCGCCCACCTTGAGCGACGCCGCGTGGGCGGCCAGCCGGGTGGTGAACTCGGCGCGCACGCGCTCGTGCACCAGAAAGCGCGTCGGCGAGATGCACACCTGACCGGCGTTGCGGAACTTGGCGCCACCGGCCACCGTGACCGCCAGATCGAGATCGGCGTCGTCGGCGACGATCACCGGCGCGTGGCCGCCCAGTTCCATCGTCACCCGCTTCATGTGCTGGCCGGCGAGCGCCGCCAGCTGCTTGCCAACCACCGTCGAGCCGGTGAAGCTGATCTTGCGGATCACCGGATGAGGTATCAGGTAGGCCGATACCTCCGCGGGGTTGCCATAGACGAGGCCGATGACACCTGCCGGCACGCCCGCATCCACGAAAGCGCGGATCAGCTCGGCCGGCGCGGCCGGGGTTTCCTCGGCGGCCTTGACGATGATCGAGCAGCCGGTGGCGAGCGCCGCCGACACCTTGCGCACCGCCTGGTTGATCGGAAAGTTCCACGGCGTGAAGGCCGCCACCGGGCCGACCGGGCCCTTCAGCACCAGCTGGCGCACCGCCAGGTTGCGGGCCGGGACCACTCGGCCATAGACGCGCATCCCCTCGTCGGCGAACCACTCGATGATGTCGGCGGCGGCGAGGGTCTCGATCTTCGCCTCGGCCAGCGGCTTGCCGTTCTCCAGGGTGAGGATCGTGGCGATGGCGTCGGCCCGCTCGCGCAGCAGCACGGCGGCGCGGCGCATGGTCTTCTGGCGTTCGTTGGCGGGCACGTCGCGCCACAGTTCGAAGCCCTTCTGGGCGGCGGCGAGGGCGCGGTCCAGGTCAGCGATGCCGGCGTGGGCGACGCGGCCTATCTCGGCGCCGGTGGCGGGGTTTGCCACGGGCAGCGTGCGGCCGTCGGCGGCGTCCTGCCACTGACCGTCGATCAGCAGTTGGGTGTTCGGGTAGCGCATGGGGGTTCCTCGTAGGCGCGGCGGATCAGGCCGCCAGGCGCGGGTGGGTTTCGATGTAGCGGGCTTCGGCCTTCGCGGCCTCGGCCAGGGCCTGCTGCAGACCGGCGATGATCTGGGCCAGTTCCCGATGGCGGGCATGCCAGATCGGCGCGCCGGCCATGGCGATGTCGGCGCAGGCCATCGCGGTGCGAAGGATCTCGTTCTCGGCGCGCAGGCGTTCGATCTCGTGGGCGGCCTGGTCGTGCAGGTCGCGGTTCGCGGGGATCGCCCGCAGGGTTTCGACGATGTCCATCTGGCACTCCTTTCGATGCTGCCCGTGGCAGCGGATGCCTTGCAGTGTAGGGGCCGGGGACATATATTTGAAATCGATTGTCGATATTCGACCCATAACCGTAGCCGATACCTCCGAGCCGATAACCCGATGGACCTGCGCCAGATCGACCTCAAACTCCTCGTGTCCCTCGACGCGCTCCTCGCCGAGTGCAACGTGACCCGCGCCGCGCGCCGCCTGCACATGAGCCAGCCGTCCCTGTCGGCGCATCTGGCGCGGCTGCGCCAGCTGTTTGGCGATCCGCTGCTGCTGCCCGCCGAGACCGGCCGCGGCATGACGCCCACCGCGCGGGCGCTGGCCCTGGGCCCGGCGCTGCATTCCGCGCTGAAGGATCTGGAATCGGTGGTGAGCCACCAGCCCAGCTTCGACCCGAAAAAGGACGAGCGCACCTTCCAGATCGCCGCCAACGACACGGCGATGGTGGTGCTGGGCCTGCCGCTGATCGAACGCATCTCGGCGCTGGCCGGGCCCGCGCTGAAGCTCACCTTCCGCAACCCAGACGTGGGGCTGATCGCACCGCAGATGGAGCGCGGCGAGGTGGATCTGCTGCTGGCGTCCGACCGCCTGCTGCCGCCGTCGATGAAGACCCGCCCGCTGCTCCACGGGCGCTTCGTGATGGCCCAGCGCAAGGCCCACCCGCGGGGCGTGGGGCCGGTGGATCTGGACGCCTACTGCCAGCTTTCGCACGTACTGGTCACCGAGATCGGCGGCAGCGTGCGCGGCTATGTGGACGAGACGCTGGCCGCGCTGGGGCGCCAGCGCAGCGTGGTGGTGTCGGTGGAGAAGTTCATGCTGGTGCCCGAGATCCTGCGCTACTCGGATTACGTGTGCACCCTGCCGTCGATGCTGATGAGCCGCTTCGCCAACGTGCTCGACATGTTCGAGCTGCCCTTCGACGACGGCGGCTTTGGCCTGCGCATGGCGTGGCACCCGCGCAACCACGTGGACCCGGCGGTCAGCTGGCTGCGCGAGCAGGTGGTCGGGCTGGTTCCCGGTCAGCCAGCTTAGTCGGCCAGGCCTTCCAGCAGCAGCGCCCCGCAGGCGGCGATGTTGTCGATGTGGGACTGGCGCATCTCGTCGAGCATCGCCCGGGCGACCTCGTCCGGCACCATCGGCAGCACCTCCTCGATCTTGCGCACCACCCAGGCCTGGCCTTTGTTCACAAACTGCAGCCGCGCCGCGAGTCCGTCGATGGCCAGCGTCTTCTGGACGAAGGCGCCGGTGTCGTGGGACGCCACGCCGCCCAGGCGCTGAATGGTCTTGTAGAGCACCACCGCGTTGACGCCTTCGTCCTTCTGCAGACGCTCGAGGACGGCGCGAACGGGGCTGCGGCTGTCGAGGCCGTCGCGCAGGATGGCCAGCACCCGGGCGCCGGCGCGCTCCGCTTCGAGCAGCGCGTTGAGGCGTTCAATGGTTTCGGGATCGGGCCCCTCGGCGGTCTCGCCGAAGTAGCCGGGAAACTCCGCCGCGTAGCACGGCGGCGAGGATAGCGCCGGGGTTTCCGGCTCGTCGGGGCGGCGGGGGCTGTCAGTCATCGCAGGCTCCTTGTCACTCGGCCGGACGGATCACGAACACCGCCGGATCGTCACCGTGATCCAGCAGCACGCTGCGCACCCGGGCCTGCCACAAGGCGCGGAAATCCTTCGCCTCTTCCGGGCTGGCCACGCCCGTCAGGCAGCGCTGCATCAGCGGCGCCATGCGGTGATCGGCGGGCACGTGGCGCAGGTGGGCCTCGGCATCCACCGTGCGGCCGGTATCAACGCGGGTGAAACGCAGGTCGAGGGGCTGGCTTACATCGAAGGCCATCAGGTTGCGGCGGTCGAAGCGCCCGGCGAGGCCCTTGAAGCCGCTGTCGGTAGTGCTGCCGGTGAGCATCGAAACCACATTGGCGATCACCCCGGTGACACCTTCGCTGCGCCCTTCGCGGAAGCTCGCCTTCACCGCGCCACGCTCGGGCACCGCGTCGCCGTACAGGGCCATCAACGCCTGGCGGGTGAGCCAGTAGGCGCTCGCCACCGTCGGGCACGAATGCCCGGCCAGCTTGACGGCGTCCAGGTAGCCGTATTCGACGAGACCGCCGTCGAAGGCGCCGAGAAACTCGGCCAGGGGGTCGCGCAGGCGCAGACGGGGTACGAGATCGAAAAACGGCGGGTAAGGCATTGCGACGCTCCACTCAAAACGGGAATCGCCGGCCGGAAACCAGCGCGGCGATTCAGGCTAGCGTCACCCGCCGGGGCTCGCCTTGACCGATGACAGGCCGACTCAAAAAGCCTTGGGCACCCGATCGCCCACCGTGAGCGGCGCAAAGAGCGGCAGGCCGAGGGTCGAACAGCCGGCGAACGGCAGATCGCGGCGGTAACGGGCTGCGTCCCGCTCGGCGCGGGTCCATTTTTCTAGGGCGAACTCGTAGTCCGGCAGCGAAAGGCCCAGGGTCTTGTCGGCCATCGCGGCCGGGATCGGGTGGGCCGCCTGGTGGCACAGCAGCGCGGCGAAGCGCGGGCTGCCCGCCCCTTCGGCGCGCACCTTGTCCAGCTCGCCGGTGGCGATCGCGGTGTAGTGGCGGCCCAGCTCCCGGTAGGCGCCCACCAGATCGGCGTAGGAGTTGATGGTCATCGACACCGTGGAATCCTGCGGGAAGATCGGCGTGAGGAGGTTGTCGTCGATCGCCCCCTTGCCGGCCAGCAGGCGCGCCAGAAAGGCGGACGATTCGCAGGGCAGCGTGTCGTCCTCGCCGCATCGGGTCAGCACCCGGTCGTCGGCGCTGCGCTCCGCGGTCTGGCGCCGCCGCCAGTCGGGGTAATCGAAGGCCGGCTTGATGATCCACAGGCGGGTCCGGGGCGCGGTCAGACAACTGTCGGGGTTCGCGTCGCGGCTTACGCAGCCGGCCAGGAAGGGATAGGGCCAGCCCCAGATCGGGTACGAACGGACCCGCGGCTCCCCGTGGGCGTCCATCGCGTCGCCCACCCCCTCCAGCGCGGCCTGGGCATCTCTGGCAGCCTGGGTGGTGCCGGCCATGCGGCGGCTGGAGCGGCGCAGCACCAGATCGTCGTAGCAGCCCCGCGGCCAGCCGGCGAGGCCCGGCACGTGCAGGTGCAGGCCTTTGCGGATCAGCAGCTCGTTGCGCAGCAGGCACAGGTCGCCCATCGAACCGCCTTTGTCCTCGGCGTGATCGGAGACGATCACGTCCTTCACGCCCTCGACGATGGGGGCGTAGGCGCCCAGGTTGTCGGACGAGCCGCCATCGACCAGGCGCACGTAGACCGGATCGTGGTCGGTCACGTAAGCCGCATAGGATTCGCCCAGGTAGAGCGGCGCCGGCAGGGCCAGGTGAATGGCCCGGCGGGCGTCGCTGGCCTTGGGCACCCCGGCCTCGTCGATGTTGCGCAGGTCGAGCCCCCAGTTGAGGTTGAGGACGTGCTGCGCCAGCGCCGCGCTGAAGCGCACCGGCTGGCCATACACCCGCTGGTTGGCGTCGAAGAACGCGGCCGAGGCATTGACCGCCGTGAGCAGGGAAGCATTGCGACGCCCTTTTTCAAAGCTGCGGTCGTGGTTCTCGACGTCGGGCAAGGCCAGGTCCACGTTGATCGCGCCCACGCCACCCGCGCATTGCTGATCGGCGGTCATGTGGAAGATGTCGCGGTCAAAGTTGGTGTCGTTGCGGCCGGTCCAGCCGAGGATCGAGCGGCTCGGCGCCGCGGTGGCGTTGATCACCCAGCGCGGTGGCGACTGGCGTCCGTCGGCGTAGAGGCTGGCGAGCCCGGCAAAAGTCATCCGCGCCGGATCGGGGCGGATCCGGACGTCGTCGCCGCGATCGAGCAGCCCGGCTTCGGCGCTGTCACGCGGCGTGTGGTTGGCAAAGCTCGTCTTGCCCCGATCCTGGCCCTGATCGATCACAAAGTGCCTGACCGCCCCCACCTGCGCGGCATCGCTGATGTCCCGCTCCAGGGCGCGGGCGTCGACGGGTTCCAGGCCGTAGCTGATGCCGATGCCTTCGCGATAGACGATGCGCGACGGCGAGAGATTGATCGGCCAGTCGAAAATGGTGTTGGCAACCCACGCCATCGGCAGCGATAGCAACGACACGCCCACCAGGGCACCGTAAGTCGTGTTGCTGCGGATGCGGGCGCCGACCGAGTTGCCGAATTCGCAGCGCTGCCAGGTGAGGATGTCGGCGTGGCAGCGGACGAACTGCTGGTGCACGGTGTCGCGCCGCAGCCCCTCCCCGTTCCAGTACGCGCGGGCGGCCGCCAGGGCCTCGGGATCGGTGCGGCTGCCCGCGCCGACCGGCGTCGGGCAGAAAAGGTCCTGTTCGGGCATGCCGCGGCGGGCGGCTTCGGCGGTGATCAGCTCCGGAGAGAAACGCGACTTCAGGCCAGCCGGAATGCAGTCGCGAAAATAGCGCTGCAGATTCTTGTCGGCGGGCTGCGGCGCACCGGTCTCGGGCCGGTTGCGGATCAGCCGCGAGTAGGCGTAGAAGGCCGCGTAACTTCCGCCCGACACCGACGACACCGCATCGGACTGCCAGAACAGGGAGCCGTCGAAGCGGGTGGGATCGCGGCTCAGTGAAAGCTGGCTGGTGACCGACGCCGCCAGCACGCCCATCGCAAACGACGAGGCCTTGGTGCCACCGCCGGCCAGGGTGATCGCGATGCCCGCATCCGCATCGTGCGGCACCACCGGGCGACAGGCCTGATCCTCGGCGCCCGGCGGCGTCATCGCAGCGACGACGGGGGATAGCGCAAATGCGGCGGCGCCCAGCCAACCGCCCAGATTGGGGAAACGCATGATCCTCTCCTCGTCTGCCCGCCACCGCAAATGCGGACCGGATTATGACAAGTTAGACCATCGCGCCCCGCGACTCAATGCTCCTTGCCGTCGATGCGCGGGCTCAGCAGCCGCGGCAGCATCCGCCCACCGAGGATCGCGAAGCACAGGAACCAGCACGTCGCCGCCAGATGCACCCACGCCATGTAGGCGCCGGGCGCCAGCTGGGGCAGCACCACGCGCACCACCAGCCCCGCCAGCATGATCCAGATCAGCAGCTTGTCACCGGCGTCGAAGGCCACCTTGCGGCCGGTGTGGCCCTTGGAGATGCGCACCAGCATCGGCGGGATGATCAGCCCCATCACCCCGAAGGTGAACAGGTGGATCGACACGCTGCCGGTCCAGCCGTGGGCGCCGAGGAGCCCGGCCAGTTCGACCAGCAGCTGGAGGGCGATGGCCAGGTAGCCGAGGTACATCACCGCCAGGTCGATGCGGGTCATCGCCAGGCCCGGCTTCCAGCGGGTGAAGCGCGCGAGCAGCAGCGCCGCGCAGGCAAGCAGCAGCCCGCCGGCCAGCCAGATCGGTAGCCAGGGCTCGAAGACCAGCGCCAGCGCCGAGAACTTGATCGCCCCATCGAGGCGCGGGCTCCGCAGGATCTCCACCTGGAACACGCCCTTCATGAACTGGGTGAGCGTGCGCTCCAGCATTACCAGAAAAGCCACCCGGAACAGCCCGACAGCCATCACGGCGCCGGCATGGAAGTGCGTCGCATCCAGCACCAGCAGCTTGGCCGCGAGGAAGGTGGGCAGGATGAGGAGGAAGAAATAATTGTCACGGAAGCTGTCCTGCTGGCGATGGCGCAGCAGCGTGGCGAGCAGCATGCCGACAATGGTGCCGAGGAAGGCCAGGTTCGACACCCAGAACAGCCACGCCGGCCAGCCACCGCCAAAGGCCATGCCGACCCGCTCGAAGCACCACGCCGCCACCAGCACCACGAGCGGCGCGCCGTGGTAGCCGCGCACCTGCACCCAGTTCTTGGTGGCGGTGAGCAGGAAGCCGCCCATCACCGCCCAGCCAAAGCCGAAGAACATCTCGTGGGCGTGCCATTGGACAGCAGCGACAGGCGCGGCCGGCAGCGCCAGATGACCGGTGAACATGAGTGCCCACAGCACCGGCAGGGCCAGGCCGGCCAGGCAGGCGAGGAGGAAGAACGGCCGGAAGCCGACGAGCCAGAGGGGTTGGGTGGCGAGTTTCATGGGCGCAGCAGGAGAAGAGGTTCGGCCCTGAAGGCCGGAGCCCCAACGCTATCCCGCACCGCCCGCCGGCGCCTTGATCAGGAACAGGCTGGATCAGTCACGGCCGCGACCATGCCCATGCCCATGACCGTGCCCCGGCCCGCCCCGCTCGTCGAAACGCTCGGCGCGCCGGTCTTCGCGGCGATCCTCACGGCGGTCGCGGCGGTCGTCGAAGCGGTCTTCGCGGCGATCCCGGCGATCGTCAAAGCGATCGTCCCGGCGCTCGTCGCGGCGGTCGTAATGGCCACCGTATTCGGCCCGGTAGCGCGGGGCATAGACGTTGCGATACCAGCCGTCCTGCACGAAATAGACCGGCACGCCGCAGGCATCGTAGCGCCTGCAGTGACGGCGCCAGTCGCGGGCATGGCCGGGGGGCACGCGCAGGTAGAGGGGCGCGGCGGCATACGGCGCGGGCCTGATCACCACCGGATTGGGATACATCAGCACCGGCCGGGGAAAATTGCCGATGTCGATGCGCCCGTAGAAGTTGGGATCACCGATGCCGATCGACACCCCCAGATCGGTGGCCATTGCGCCCTGGGCAGCCGCGGCGAGGAGCGCCGCGCTCAAGATTCGCTTCATGGAAAACATGCGTGGGTTTCCTGTTCGTTTTTGCACATCGGGCAAGGATCGGCCGGATGCCTGCAAGGCAATATCGGCCACCGTGCCCACTTGTAGAAGCGCAAGAACGGCAAGGCAGTAAGAAACTGTAAGGGATTGCGACGGGTGTCTCAGTCGGCGCCGAACACTGCCACCCGGTTGCGGCCACCGTGCTTGGCGGCGTACATGGCGCCATCGGCGTGGAGCAGCAGGCTCACGTCGTCGGTGCCGTGTTCGGGATACACGGCGATGCCGATGCTGGACGACACGTCGAGCCGCAGGCCGTCGATCTGGAAGGATTCGGCGAGGGCCACGCGGATCTTCTCGGCCACCAGCTCGGCGTCGTGCCCGGAGTCGATGTGGGGCAGGAGCACCACAAATTCGTCGCCACCAAAGCGCCCGACGGTGTCGGATTCGCGCACGCACATGCGCATCCGCACCGCCGCCTCGCGCAGCAGCTGGTCGCCCACCGCGTGGCCGTAGGCGTCGTTCACCGGCTTGAAGCGGTCCAGGTCGATGTACAGCAGCGCCACCCGGTGCCGGTTGCGGCGGGCGGCCGCCAGCGCCTGGCGCAGACGGTCGGTGACCAGGGTGCGGTTGGGCAGGTCGGTGAGCATATCGTGCTCGGCCATGTAGGCGATGCGCGCCTGGCTGGCCCGGCGTTCGGAGATGTCGCGGCTCACCCCATGCAGCTCGACCTTGCCGGTGCGCGGGTTGCGGCAGTAGGTGGTGACCACCTCGATCCACACCGTGCTGCCGTCCTTGCGGGGCTGCTCCACCTCGTCGGTGTAGAAGCGCGGCTGGGCGTCGGGGTTGTCGAGGAAGCTGCGCGCCCGCTGGCGCACCAGGGCGCGCATCTCGTCGGCGTCGCGGGGCAGGAAAGTGGCCTCGAAGGGCATCGCGAGGGCCTCGTCGACGGTGTAGCCGCGCAGGCGCTCGACCGACGGGCTCACGTAGATGAAGCGCAGGGTGTCGGTGTCCAGCGTCCACACCACGTCCTTCATCGTCTCGGTGAGGAGCCGGTATTTCTCTTCGCTGGCTTCCAGCCGTTCGGCCGCCCGGCGGGTTTCGGCCACGCTGCGGTGCAGGCGCCGGTTGATGTGGTGGATGTAGGCCGCCACCAGGGTGATCAGCCCGATGACGCCCAGCGCCGCGCCCAGGTAGGTGCGCAGGCCGTTGAGGTCATCCCGCACGGGCTCGTACAGAAAGCCCTTGAAGTCGAAACCCCGGGGCAGCATGCCGATCTCGGCGTAGACCTCGGCGATGTGCTTCCAGCGGCCGGTGCTCATGTAGCCCACATCCACCAGATCAGGCCGCACCAGCGGAATCGTCTGGTGCGCCTCGAAGAGGAAGAACTCGAGGGGCAGCTTGCTCTCGTAGCGGCTGTGGATCAGCCGGGCGATCTCGTCCGGATGGTCGAGGGCGTAGCGCCAGCCGCGCAGGCTCGCCTCGCGAAAGGCCTGGACGGTCTCGGGGCTGCGGCGGAGCAGGCCTTCGGTGGTGAACAGGTTGTCGCCGTAGAAGTCGATCCCCGCCGAACGGGGCGTGTAGACCTGATAGTCGATCCCCGCCGCCTCGAGGAAATACGGCTCGTTGGAGGAATAGGCGCTGATCGCGTCCACCTCGCCGTTGATGAGCGACTGGGGGTTGTAGGTGTGCTCCACAAACTTGAGCCGCTCGACCGGAATGCGCTCCTTGCGCAGGTAGGCGAGCAGCTCGTCGGCGCCGGGCTCCAGCATCACCCGCTTGCCGATCAGGTCATGGACAGACGGCACCGCCTGCTCCCGGCGGGCCAACAGCACCAGCGGCGAATGCTGGAAGATCGTGGCCACCACCACCACCGGCTTGCCGGCAAGGCGGTCGATCAGGAGACCGCTGTTGCCCACGCCAAAGTCGGCCCGGCCGGACACGACCTCGTCCACCACGTCCAGCCCCGGCCGGGCATCCTTGAGCTGCACCGCCAGCCCGGCCTCCTCGTAGTAACCCTTCTCGACCGCCGCGTAATAGCCCGCAAACTGGAAGGCGTGATGCCAGCGCAGCTGCACGGTCACGGAGGTCTGCGCCCACACTGCCTGCCCGCAGCCAAACAGCAGCCAAAGCATCGCGGCGCGGCGGGCGGCGTTCAAGGTCCGGCAAAGCGGAGGCATGGCTTATGTCGTTAACATGAATTCGCCGAAGTATAGCGAGCGCCACCCGGCACCGTCTGTTACAGGGTGCCCAAATCACGATTTTCATGATGCGCGCCGGTCGCCGGCACGCTATGTTTCGCAAAAAAGCCACTGTCGCCCACGGAGACACCGAATGCCCCCCCGTTTCACCCTTGCCCCCATCGTCCTCGCCCTGACTTCCGCCCTTGCCGGCATCGCCCACGCAGCCGACGACAGCACGTCGCTCGTCCTCAACCCGGTGGTCGTCACCGGCAGCCGCGCTGAAGCAGCCAGCTTCGACATGCCCGCCGCCATCGACGTGCTCGACCGCGACCAGATCACCGCCGGCCAGCCGCGCATCAACGCATCCGAAGCCCTCGTGGCCGTGCCCGGCGTTATCGCCAACAACCGCCAGAACTACGCCCAGGATCTGCAGATCTCCACCCGCGGCTTCGGCGCCCGCTCGGCCTTCGGCGTGCGCGGCGTGAAGCTCATCGCCGATGGCATCCCCGCCTCGATGCCCGACGGCCAGGGCCAGGCCGCCACCTTCAACCTCGACATGGCCGAGCGCATGGAAGTGCTGCGCGGCCCCTACTCGGCGATCTACGGCAACCACTCCGGCGGCGTGATCCAGCTGTTCACCCGCGAACCCACCGGCCGGCCCAGCATTGAAGGCGGCTTTGCCGCTGGCAGCTACGGCACCACCAAGGCCGAGATCAACGCCCAGGGCCAGCTCGAAGGCCTCGGCTACGTGATCGACGCCACCCGCCTCAAGACCGACGGCTACCGCGACCACAGCGCCGCCACCCGCGAGCAGGCCTTCGCCAAGATCACCACCAAGCCGGACGACGTGAGCAAGCTCACCTTCGTCGTCAATGGCTTCTGGCAGCGGGCGGACGATCCGCTGGGCGTCACCTGGGCGAGCTACAAGAACAATCCCCGCGCCATCGACCCGGGCACCGGGAGCAGCCCCACCCCCGCCACCACCTACAACACCCGCAAGAGCATCGACCACCTGCAGGGCGGCGTGACCTACGAACGCCGCTTTGGCCCCGACACCCTGCAGCTCTCGGCCTACAGCGGCCAGCGCAGCGTGATCCAGTACCAGGCCATCCCCCCCTCGTCGGCCACCGCCATCACCCGCGGCTCCGGCGGCGTGGTGGACTTCGACCGCGACTTCTACGGCGTCGGCGGCCGCTGGATCGCTGTGCGCCAGGCCGGCGGTGGCAAGCTGACCACCACCTTCGGCGCCGACTACGACGTGAGCAAGGACAACCGCAGCGGCTACGACAACCGCAGCGGCGTGAAGAGCACCCTGCGCCGCAAGGAAGTGGACAACGTCGAGAGCACCGGCACCTACATCCAGAGCGAGTGGCAGCGTGGCGACTGGATCGTGAGCGGCGGCCTGCGCTACAGCGCCGTCAAGTTCTCGGTGGACGACAAGTACATCGTCGGCATCAACGGCGACGACAGCGGCAGCCGCAACTACAGCAAGACCACGCCGGTGCTGGGCGTGGTCTACAAGCTCAACCCGGCGGTCAATCTCTACGCCAGCGCCGCCCGCGGCTTCGAGACGCCGACGCTGAACGAAATGTTCTACGCGACGCCCACCACCGGCTTCAACTTCGGCCTCAGCCCGGCCAGAAGCGAGCACCTGGAAACCGGCGTGAAGGCCCTGGTCGGCAACAGCAGCCGGGTCAATCTCGCCCTCTTCCAGGTCAAGACCGACGACGAACTGGTCGTCCTCGCCTCCAGCGGTGGCCGCACCAGCTACCAGAACGCCGGCAAGACCCTGCGCCAGGGCGTCGAGCTGGCCTTCGACACCGCCTGGCGTCGCGACCTCACCAGCCGCTTCGCCTTCACCATGCTGCGGGCGATCTACGACGAAGGCTTTGCCAGCACCACCCCGGTGGATGCCGGCAACACCATGCCCGGCATCCCGCGCACCTCGGCCTTCGGCGATCTGGCCTGGAAGCCCGCGCCCGGCGTCACCGCCGCCATCGAAGGCATCTACCGCAGCCGCACCTACGTGAACGATGCCAACACCGCCACCCCGGCGCCGTCCTACGCAATCGCCAACGTGCGCGTGAGCGCCGAGCAGAAGGCCGGCCCGTGGCGCTTCACCGAGTTCGCCCGCATCGACAACCTGTTCGACCGCAACTACATCGGCTCGGTGATCGTCGGTGACGGCAACGGCCGCTACTACGAGCCCGCCCCGGGCCGTAACGGCATGGTCGGGGTGAACGCCCGCTACACCTGGTAAGCCGGCCGGCGGCGCCCGCCGCCTGACTGCAAGCCAGCCCGGACGGGGGTGATGCACGCGCATCGCCCCCGTCTGCCGTTTACGCCCGCCGTACGCCACATCGCCCGCGGCTTTCACCAGCGCCGCGCGGCAAGCGGCACTTTTTCACTTCCTTGCGCCAGATTCTTTATTGCGAATCATTCGTATTTGCAATACCATTGTTACCAGATCTTTCGGGCAAGCCAGCCGTTGCCGCTTCGCGCGCTTCCAACTCCTAGCCAGCCAGCCTCAGGTCATGAACCCCAACGCCCTTCCTGGGCGCTTCATCTCCGGAGGCCGACATGGCTAACAAAAAAATCCGCCGCCCCGCGCCGGCACCCCGACCGCAGTCTTCCCCCAACACCAATCCGGCCACCCTGCCCCTGGGCGCGCTGATGTTTGCTGCCTCGATGAGCGGCTGGGCGCAGGGCGCGCCCGCGGCGACCGACGACGACGCCAAGACCCTCAAGCCGGTGGTCGTGAAAGCCGCCGCCGAAGCCGAGCCCCAGGGCAAGGACAGCCTGCGCACCACCACCACCCGCATCGGCAAGGGCAAGCAGGAACTGCGCGACATTCCCCAGTCGATCACCGTCGTCACCGAGAAGCTGATGGACGACCGCAAGATCGACACCATCAAGGAAGCCCTCAAGATGACCTCGGGCGTCACCTTCCTGGCGGCCGAAGGCGGCGAGGAAGACATCCGCCTGCGTGGTTTCCCGCTCAACACCACGGGCGACATCTTCATCGACGGCATGCGCGACCCGGGCTTCTACGACCGCGACACCTTCAACATGGAGCGCGTCGAAGTGCTGCGCGGCTCCGCGTCGATGCTGTTCGGCCGCGGCTCCACCGGCGGCGCGGTCAACCAGGTCAACAAGCAGGCCCGGCTGATCGACGAGAACCAGATCGACGTCACCGTCGGCAGTCACAGCTACCACCGCGTGGTGGCCGACATCAACGTCAAGACCGACGACGACGCCGCGCTGCGCATCAACGCCATGCGCACCAAGGCCGACAACAACGGCGCCGGCACCAGCCTCGACAAGCAGGGCGTGGCCGCCGACTACCGCTGGGGCATCGGCGGACGCGACGAGTTCGAGGTCGGCCTGTTCCGCCTCGAGAACAACAACGGCATCAACTATGGCCTGCCGTGGATCCGCAAGTACGCTGGCGCGCCGGTATCCCAAACCACCATGCTGCCGGTCGATCCGAAGAACTACTACGGCATGGCCAGCGACCGCAACTACGGCACCGCCACCTACGGCACGCTGATGCACACCCACCGCTTCTCCCAGGACACCGAGCTCGTCACCAAGGTGCGCAAGGGCGACTTCACCCGCGACCAGCGCGCCAGCACCGTGCGCCTGGGCGGCGCCAGCCTGCAACCGGGCGGCGTGGCCGCCACGCTCGACACCTTCAGCGACGCCACCGTGCTCACCCGCGGCTTCCAGCCCAAGATGCAGAGCTACGAGAACCTGCTGGCCCAGAGCGATCTGTCCAGCAAGTTCGAAGCCTGGGGCATGAAGCACAACGCCCAGGCCGGCGTCGACTTCGCGTGGGAGAAGAAGCGCGTCTTTGGCGCCCGCACCGCAGCCCAGGGCGGCGTGGACATCACCAAGCCGACCATCACCGTCGGCAATCCCGACAACGGCGTGGGCGTGCCCGAGAGCACCCGCGTGCCGGGCAAGACCTCCGAGTTCGAGAGCTTCGCCGGCGGCATTTACGCCCAGGATCTGATCGAATTCATCCCCCACTGGAAGTTCCTCGCCGGCCTGCGCTACGACGCCATGTCGGGCCAGTTCGACCAGTTCAACCTCACCACCGGCGCCGTCACCCACTACCAGCAGGCCATCTACAAGCCCAGCCAGCGCGTGGGCCTGCTCTACCAGCCGAGCGAGCGCGAGTCCTACCACCTGTCCTACGCCACCTCCTTCAACACCTCGGGCGACACCTACTCGTACAGCGCCGCGACGGTGAACGTGCCGCCGGAGAAAGCCATCAACGTCGAACTGGGCGGCCGCATCGAGAACGCCAGCCGCACCATGAGCACCCGCATGGCGCTGTTCCGTGGCGTCAAGCTCAACGAGCGCAACACCGACCCGCTGGTGCCCAGCATCATCACCCTGTCGGGCAAGCGCCACGCCACCGGCCTCGACATGGACGTGGCCGGCAAGATCACCCCGCGCTGGGAGATCTTCGGTTCCTACACCTGGATCTGGGACGCCGAGATCGACGTGAAGAGCCCCACCAACAACGACGAGCAACAAGGCCAGCGCCCGTCGCTGATCCCCAAGCACCAGGGCACCCTGTGGAACAGCTACCAGTTCACCGAGAAGCTGCGCGCCGGCGTGGGCATCAACGCCCGCACCAAGCTCACGCCCAACCGCAACCCGGGCTTCTACTCCCAGGGCTACGTGACGGCTGACCTGATGGCCGAATACGAAGCCATCGCCGACAAGCTGATGCTCAAGGCCAACCTCAACAACGTGACCAACAAGCTGTACGCCGACGCCTTCTACACCGGCCACTACGTGCCGGGCTTCGGCCGCACCTTCTACCTCACCGCCAACCTGAAGTTCTGACGCCACGCCGGCAGGGGCCGTGAGCCCCTGCCCCCCCACTACCCACTACCCACTACCCATTTCCCAATCCCCACTTCCCCCCAACGCCGATGCTCCTGCAGATTCCCGACCTCCTCACCACCGACGAAGTCCGCGAAGCCCGCCGCCTGCTCGCCGATGCCCCCTGGGCTGACGGCCGCGAGAGCGCCGGCCCCCAGGCCCGCACGGTCAAGCTCAACCAGCAGCTGCCCCACGACTGCCTGGCCGCACGCAGCATCCGCGCCACGGTGCTCGGCGCCATCGAGCGCAACCCCCTGGTCCTCACCGCCGCCCTGCCCAAGAAGATCTTCACCCCGCGGGTCAACCGCTACGGCGGCGACACGCCCTTCTACGGCGAGCACGTGGATAACGCCATCCGCTTTACCGGCGACGGCGTGCGGGTACGCACCGATGTCTCGTGCACGGTGTTCCTGGCCGATCCCGACGAATACGAAGGCGGCGAGCTGATGGTGCAGGACACCTACGGCAACCGCGGCGTCAAGCTGCCCGCCGGCCACGCCGTGCTCTACCCCGGCACCAGCATCCACCAGGTCACCCCGGTGACGCGGGGATACCGGCTGGCGTGCTTCCTGTGGATCGAGAGCATGGTGCGCAGCGACGAACAACGCCGCCTGCTGTTTGATCTGGACATGGCCCTCATGCGCCTGCGCGAAGCCCACGGCGAGACCGACGAGACCGTCGCCCTCACCGGCACTTATCACAATCTCCTGCGCATGTGGGCCGACACCTGAGCCCGCCCTGCCCGGAAAGCACCTCGATGTCCGCCCCGATCTCCCTCGACGACCACGAAGCCCTGGCGCGCACGGTACTGGACGACAACGCCTGGGCCTACTTTGCCGGCGGTGCGGCCGACGAGCGCTGCATGGCCGCCAACCGGGACGCCTGGAACGCCCTGCGCCTGCTGCCCCGCGTGCTGCGCCCCATTGCCGGCGGCCACACCCGGGTCGAGCTCCTCGGGCGCACCCTGGCCCATCCCATCCTCCTCGCCCCTGTGGCCTACCAGCGCATGGCCCACCCGGACGGCGAGCTCGCCACCGCGGTCGCCGCCTCGGCCCAGGAGGCCGGCTTTGTACTCAGCACCCAGTCCAGCCTGCTCCTCGAAACCGTCGCCCGCGCCGTGCGCGACGACGCCGACCGGGGCCCCATGTGGATGCAGCTCTACCTGCAGCACGACACCGGCTTCAACCGCGAGCTCGTCCAGCGCGCCGAAGCCGCCGGCTACGAAGCCCTCGTACTCACCGTCGACGCCCCCTGCCACGGCGCCCGCGACCGGGAGCGCCGGGCCGGTTTCCACCTGCCGCCGGGCATCTCGGCGGTCAACCTGGCAACCCTGCCGCCGCGCCCGAACATCGCCTTGCAGCCCGGCCAGAGCGCCCTCTTCGACGATCTCCTCCACATCGCCCCCACCTGGGACGACATCGCCCGGCTGCAGGCCGAAACCCGGCTGCCCGTCATCCTGAAAGGCATCCTCCACCCGGACGACGCCCGCCAGGCGGCCCACCTGCAGGTGGGCGGCATCATCGTCTCCAACCACGGCGGGCGCACCCTCGACAGCGCACCCGCCACCGCCGAAATGCTGCCGCGCATCGCCGACGTCCTCGCCGGCCACCTGCCGATGCTGGTGGATGGCGGCATCCGCCGCGGCACCGACGTGCTCAAGGCGATGGCGCTCGGCGCCAGCGCCGTGCTCGTCGGCCGGCCCTATATCTTCGGCCTCGCCAACGCCGGCGCCCAGGGCGTCGCCCATGTGATCCGCCTGCTGCGGGATGAGCTGGAGATCGCCATGGCCCTGTGCGGCGTGGCCACCCTCGACGACCTTCCGGACGACCTCCTGATCTGACCACCCGGCGCAAAGCCGCCGCCAGCCAGCCAGAAAAAAGGGCCCGCATCTGCGGGCCCTTTCTCGTCCGATCCGGCTGCGCGATCAATCATGCGCGGCGCCGCTGCGCCGACGGTGGATTGCCGACCCCCGCATCCGGGCTGGCCGCCGGGCCAGGCAGCAGCTTGAAGCGCTCCACGATCTGCGTCAGCCCCTGGGCCTGCCGCTCCAGGCTCTCAGCAGCGGCGGAGGCTTCCTCCACCAGGGCCGCGTTGTGCTGGGTCACTTCATCCATCTTGCTGATGGCCTGCGCCACCTGGCTGATGCCGGCGCTCTGTTCGCGGCTGGCGCCGCTGATCTCGGTTACCAGCTTGGCCACCTGCCCGAAGGCGGCGACCACCTCTTCCATCGCGGCGCCGGCCTCGTCCACCTGGGCTGCGCCGCCTTCCACCTTATCCACCGACACCGCGATGAGCTCCTTGATCTCCCGGGCGGCCACGGCGCTGCGCTGGGCCAGCGCCCGCACCTCGTTGGCCACCACTGCAAAACCGCGCCCCTGCTCGCCGGCCCGCGCCGCCTCGACGGCAGCGTTGAGGGCCAGGATGTTGGTCTGGAAGGCGATGCCGTCGATCACACCGATGATCTCGGCGATCTTGCGCGAGCTGTCGCGGATGTCGGCCATGGTCGTCACCACCCGATTCACGGCCGCGCCGCCCTGCAGCACCGCCTCGTTGGACTGGCTGGCCAGCACACTGGTGCGCTGGGCGTTGTCGGCGTTCTGCTGAACGGTGGTGTTGAGCTCATCCATCGAGCTGGCGGTTTCTTCGAGGCTGGCCGCCTGCTGCTCGGTTCGCCGCGACAGGTCGGCGTTGCCGGTGGCGATCTCGAGGGCTGCGCTGTTGATGGCCGTCGCGCTGCGCTTCAGCCCGCCGATCACCTCGCGCAGCTGCGCCACGGTGGTGTTCGTGCTGTCCCGCAGCTGGGCGAAGGCACCCTGGAAATCCCCTTCGATCTGCTGGGTGAGATCGCCCGTGGCCAGGGCGTCGAGCACCCTCGAGACCTCGCCAAGCCCCAGGTCGCTCACCGCCATCAGCCGGTTGAGGCCCTCGATCATCCGCCGGAACTCATGCTGGAAGGCGTCCGCGTCGCCCCGGGCATGGAAGTCGCCGCTCGCCGCCGCATCCACCAGCGACTGGATCTGGGTATTCACGCGCAGCATCGACGCCTTGACGCCATCCACCGCCGCCGTGATCTGGGCCTGCTGGCCGGGCAGACGCTCCATGTCCACCGTCAGGTCACCCACCGCGTAGTGCTCGACCACGTCGACCACCCGCTGACTCACCGCGATGTGGGTGCGGACCAGCGCGTTGATCGAGGCGGCCATCTTTCCGTAGACGCCGGGGAAACGGTCGGCGTCGATCCGGTGTTCGATCATCCCCTTGCCATGCTGCTCGGCGTTCTCCGCCTGGGCGTCGGCAAAGCCGCGGAAGGTATCGACCATGCGCTTCATGGCGGTGAGCAGCTGGCCCGTCTCGTCGTTGCTGGTCACCTCGATCTGCTCGGGCAGGTTGCCCCGCGCCACCGCCTGGCTGATCTCGACGGCCTGGGCCAGCGGCCGGGTCACGCTGCGGCTGATCAGCCACGCCGCCAGGGCGCCGGCCAGCAGCATCACCAGGGTGACGACGCCGACCTCCTCGACGGTCCGCTTGACGCTGGCGTCGAAGGCCTCCTGGGCCGCGTGGGATTCGGCCGACTGGCGCTCCAGCAGCCGCGCAAAGGCCGCACCGATGGGCTTGTCGGCGCCGCTGATGGCCTTGTCGATCTCGGTGATGCTGGCCCCGTTGCCGCGCATCTCCACCACCTGGGCAATCACCGACCGGTATTTACGGCTGCCCGCGGTAATGTCCTCCAGCGCCTGAGCGGCATCCGGATGGACGTCACCGAGGGCGCGGTAGTCTTCGACGACGCGGTCGATGGCGTCCATGCTCGCGGCAAACTTGCCCGGGTAGTCGCCCCCGCGCAGCACCGTGTTCTTGAAGTAGTGAATTCCGTTGCCCAGCTCAACCTGGCCACGGTAGACGAGCCGCTCCCGCGCCACGATCCGGCTCTCGAACTCGCCAAACTGCTGGCGCAGCTCGACGAGGTTGTAGATCGCCACCGCGACAACGAACAGCCCCAGCGCCAGCACAAACCCAAACCCAAACGCAAGACGCCTGCCGATCGTCAGTTGATTCATTGCTCACACCCCAGCTGGTTCTAACAGTCACGCCAGCCCGCCGGCGGCGTGAAGATGGATGGTGCGCACCGGCGCACCGTCGGAGGCTGTGTTAACGGTAATCACGACAAAAAACTAAACCGCAGCGCACCAACTCCCCTGGGCGGGCGGCCTTCTGTCGGTTATCCCGCATCGACGTGAGCGGCCGGATGGCTATCATGGGTCACCCGTCCTGCCGGTATCGCCAACCATGCTGCTTCATGTTCTGCCCGCCCTCGTCGTGGGCGCCGGCCTGGGTTTCTTTGGCGGCCTGTTCGGGATTGGCGGCGGGATCATCGCGGTGCCGCTGTTCGTGATCGGCTACGGCATGGCGCAGCCCATGGCCCAGGGCACCGCGCTGGTGCTGATGGTGCCCAACCTGCTGGTGGGCTGGTGGCGCTACAACCAGCGCCACCCGGTGCCCGCCCGCCAGGCGCTGACCATCGGCGTGATCTCGATGGCTGCCACCTGGGGCGTCGCGCACTTTGCCAATGCCCTCAACCCGGCCGTCCTGAAGGTGGTCTTCAGCGTCTTCCTGCTGGGGGTGGCGCTGCGCATGCTGGCCCGCCGCAAGGGCGCGGCCGAATCAAAACCGAAGATCGCGCCCCGCTACCTGCCGCTGGTGGGCGTGGTGGGCGGCAGCTGCATGGGCCTGCTGGGCGTGGGTGGCGGGCTGGTGGCCACGCCGCTCATCACCGGCTTATTCGGGCAGAAGCAGACGGTGGCCCAGAGCCTGTCGCTGGCGCTGGTGGCGCCCAGCTCGGTGGTGGCACTGGCAGTGTATGGCGCTGCCGGGCAGGTGGATTGGAAGATCGGCCTGCCCATGGCGGCGAGCGGGCTGCTCACGGTGTCGGCCGGGGTCAGCCTGGCCCATCGCCTGCCGGAAAGGCAGATGCGCACGGCCTTCGCGGCAATGCTGCTGCTCACCGCCCTGTGGCTGCTTGTAAGTCCGCTGGTGATGGCCCGGCTGGGATGAACGACTGAACCCGCCGGTTCAGCGCGTGCGCGGGCAGGAGATCAGGAAAACACCTCGGCCAGATCCACGGTGCCCCGCTGCCCCACGTAGCGGCGCTGGGTGCGGATCCACCGGGCGGCCCGGGCCCGGCCCAGGTCGCGCAGATCGTGCAGGAAAGCCCGGGCGGCGTTCATCTTGCTGCCCTTGCCGGCTTCCAGCAGCTCTTCCGCCTCGATGAGATGGAAGCGCAGGTTCATCAGCTTGCGTTCGAAGCGCCCCAGGGGCATCCAGCTGCGGCTCTCGTCGATGTAGCTGCGGGCGTGGGCGATCATCCGCATCTCACGCAGGAAGGTGGTCGAGAAGCCCAGTTCCATGGTGCGGGCCGCAATCTCGTCGGCGGTGCGCGGCGGCTCTGGCCGCGACAGCGGGTTGAGGATCACCAGCAGGATGTCCGGGGTGGAACATTCGTAGATCAGCGGGTAGATCCCCGGGTTGGCGGTGAAGCCGCCGTCCCAGTAGTCCTCGCCGTCGATCTCGACCGCGTGGTGGAGCGTGGGCAGACAGGCCGAAGCGAGCACCGCCTCCTCGGTGAGTTCATCAGTGCGGAACAGGCGCACCTTGCCGGTCTTCACCCGGGTGGCAGCGATGAACAGCTTGAGCCGGCAATCCTTGCGGATGCGCTCGAAGTCGAACTGGGCGCGCACCACGTCGCGCAGGGGGTTGAGTTCGTAGGGGTTGAACTCGTAGGGCGAAAAGAGATGGGTGAGGCCCAGCATCATGCTCATCGGCCCGGGCAGCGAGCCCATGCCGGCGGGGTTGAGGCTGTGCAGCAGGTCGAGCTCCCGCGGCGCGCTGTCGGCCACCGCTTCCCAGAAGGCGGAGAGGCTCTCCCGCGCGCCTTCGGCGCCTCCGGTCGTCCAGCCCTGGGCCAGGGCCACCGCGTTCATCGCCCCGGCGCTGGTGCCGCTGATGCCTTCCAGCGCCCAGCCGTCTTCCAGCAGCCGGTCAAGCACGCCCCAGGTGTAGGCACCGTGGGCGCCACCGCCCTGCAAGGCCAGACTCAGGCCCGGCGCAGCACTGCTTTCACCCTTCCACCATCGCTTTCGGAACATGCTCGACTCCTTCATTCTTCGTGCAGACACAGGATTGTGCACTGCACCATACTCCTAGTATGGATGAAGGAAAGTGACGAAGGTTCAAGTAATCGACCAACTGCCATTGATGATTTCCAAACGGCAGCACCACACGCGCACTCACCACACTTCCATATGTGCTAGAAAGAATGAAACGTGGCGTTGCCGCCCAAAACAAAATCAGGGATGAACTTCAACCATGACCCAGCCTGGCTACGACGTCTTCATCAGTCACAAGAGCGAGTACAAGCCGTGGGTCATCTGGCTGGCCGAGGCCTTGCAGGCCAGCGGGCGCAGCGTGTTCCTCGACATCTGGAACCTGATTCCGGGTGAGAACTGGCTGGAGGGCCTGCACCGGGGTGTTCAGCAATGCCGCGCCGCGGTGCTCGTCGCCACCCCGGAGGTCGTCAATTCCGGTTGGGTCCGCGACGAATACAACGCCCTCAAATCACGTCGCGAGAACGAACCCGGCTTCAGGCTCATCCCCATCGTGTTCGGCGAGCTGCCCGATCTTCCCTTTCTTGGAAACCTGCAGGCCGTCGACTTCCGCGACACCACCCGCTTTCGGGAATCCCTCCACAAGCTGATATGCGGGCTCGAAGGCCGGGAGCCCGGCAAGTCACCCCAGCTGAACTTCGACCCGCCGCCACCCCCGACCATCACGCTGAGCGCCACCGCCCAGCCCGTGCCCAGCGAGCAGCAGTTCGTCGAGCGGGTCATGGGCAAGCTGCGCCCCAGCGGCTCGCCGCCGGTGATGGTCGCCTCCCGCGGGCAACGCCACCAGGGCAAGGTCATCGCCCGGCTGCTCAACCGGGCGCGGCAGGAATACGGCGAGCGCAACGTGATCCGGCTGACCCCGCCCTTCGCCCCCAATGCCGCCGCCGACGCCTTCTTTGGCGAACTCGGCCGTCAGTGCGGGGCACCCGCGCAAACGCCCGACAGCACCGCCTTCATGGCGGCCATCGAGCACCATCTCGGCACAAACGGCAACGTCTTTCTACAGATCACCGGGTTCGAGAGCGCCACCGTCCACCACCGCATCGAACTCGCCAGCGCCCTGCGCAGCCTGTGCGAACGGCAGCCCGATCAGCTACGCATCGTCCTGGTCGGCGGCGCGCGGCTGGTGGAGCAGAAATTCGGCCAGAATCACCTGTCGGCCCTCAACATCGCGGAGTTGCTCGAGTGGCCCGATCCGACCGCCGGCGACGTGGCAGCCTGGAGCCAGGACAATCCGGCAGGCGGGCCCCTCGGGCCCGACGAGATCCAGCCCCTCCTCGACGCCACCGGCGGCCACGCCGGCCTTGTTCGTCATTGCCTCGAACAGCGGGCCCTGAACGGCAAACCGGCCTGCTGGGACGCGTGGAGCTACAACTGCCCCGAAGTGTGGGAAACCTGGAATCACCTGGCCGGCGCGGATGCCGAAGCCCTCAAGGCCAGCCTGGATCGGGACAGCTTCGGCCCCCTCTTGCCGTGGCCCCTCAGCCCCGCGGCGCGGCGCCTGTACTGGGCCGACCTGCTGAAGCCGAACAAGGGGCAGTTGGTCTGGCGTACGGCCCAGCTCCGCCAGATCGGCCGCGAGGTGCTGGCGTGATCGCGCGCCTGCGCGCGCTCTTCGCGCTCGTTGCCGTCTCCATCGTCCTGCTGGCCGGCGCAGCCCCCCCCGCCCCGCCCCCAGCGCCTGCGGCGAACCCCGCACTGGAAGTGCTCGTCCCCCAAGGCGAGCCCTACGCCATCATCCGGCCGCTGATCGATCCGCTGACGAGAACATCGTCTTTCAACGCCGTTGCCTTCAGCCCGGACGGCAAGACCCTCGCTTCCGCATCCTCCGACAAATCCGTCCGCCTGTGGGATGCCGACACCGGACGGGAGCGCGCTCGGCTCAAAGGACATCAGCACACCGTCAGGTCCGTCGCCTTCAGCCCGGACGGCAAGACCCTCGCTTCAGCTTCCGGCGACAACTCCATCCGCCTGTGGGACGCTGCCACCGGACGGGAGCGCGCGCGGCTCGACGGGCATCAGGACGTCGTCACCTCCGTCGCCTTCAGCCCGGACGGCAAGACCCTCGCTTCCGCTTCCGGCGACAACTCCGTCCGCCTGTGGGA